>NZ_LEKI01000042.1:0-35958 GCF_001029525.1 Nocardiopsis sp. RV163
CCGGTCCGCCGAGCGGAACGGGCGCGGGCGGGCCGGGGGACCCCGGCGGCACGCCCGGGCAATCCGCGCGGACATTCCAGACGCGACGCGCCGAGGGCGCACATCGCTTCCTCGTGTCGTGCGCCGTTAGGCTGAACTCGTCATCGGTTGCCCGTGGTCGGCGGTCCGCTTACTGTCGGGAAACACAACCGAACGTCAACAAAGCACCAGAACAGGCTTTTCGGGTACGCGGGAACCGTTCCGCCTCACGGCGGACCGCACCAGCCCTTCCCGGGCGGGTGGACGGAGGTTCCGGCGCTCCGGGGTACCCCGGCCACGGCGTCGTGGACGACCCGTCGGGGAACCCGAAACGCACACTGTAGAACCGGATGCCGGACCAACGGCGCTTCCGGTGGCACGCTGCCACCGGAAGCGGTGGCGGAACGGCGTAAGCGAGCGGAAAGGCCCCTCGTCGTGGCAGCACCGCAGAACTACCTCGCGGTCATCAAAGTCGTCGGCATCGGCGGCGGCGGTGTCAACGCCGTCAACCGAATGATCGAAGAGGGGCTCAAGGGCGTCGAGTTCATCGCCATCAACACTGACGCCCAGGCGCTGCTGATGAGTGACGCAGACGTCAAGCTGGACGTCGGGCGCGAACTCACCCGCGGCCTCGGAGCCGGCGCCAACCCCGATGTCGGCCGCAAGGCCGCCGAGGACCACCGGGAGGAGATCGAGGAGGTCCTCAAGGGGGCCGACATGGTCTTCGTCACCGCCGGCGAGGGCGGCGGCACCGGAACCGGGGGCGCCCCGGTCGTGGCCAACATCGCCCGCTCCCTGGGCGCCCTGACCATCGGCGTGGTCACCCGGCCCTTCGGGTTCGAGGGCAAGAGGCGGGCCACCCAGGCCGAGTCGGGGATAGCGATGCTCCGCGAGGAGGTCGACACCCTCATCGTGATCCCCAACGACCGGCTCCTGTCGATCTCCGACCGCCAGGTCAGCGTGTTGGACGCCTTCAAGGCCGCCGACCAGGTACTCCTGTCCGGTGTGCAGGGCATCACCGACCTGATCACCACGCCGGGACTGATCAACCTGGACTTCGCCGACGTCAAGTCGGTCATGTCCGGGGCGGGATCGGCGCTCATGGGCATCGGGTCGGCGCGCGGGGACGACCGGGCGGTCGCGGCCGCGGAGATGGCGATCTCCTCACCACTGCTGGAAGCGAGTATCGACGGGGCCCACGGTGTGCTGCTGTCCATCCAGGGCGGCTCCGACCTCGGGCTCTTCGAGATCAACGAGGCGGCACAGCTCGTCGCGAACTCGGCGGCGCCCGAGGCCAACATCATCTTCGGCGCCGTCATCGACGACGCCCTGGGCGACGAGGTGAGGGTCACCGTCATCGCTGCCGGCTTCGACGAGCCGGAGGGAGTGATCCCGGTGGTGCGGGAGCGCCAGCCGGTGGACCCTCCTGAGGCCGCCGCCCCCAAGGCAGGCATCACGTCCGGCAGGGGGGAGAGGACCGCTCCGGCGGCGCCCGCCTCCGCGGACGCGAGCGGGGCGTCGGCCGCCAACATGCCGTGGATCACACCGTCCCGTCCGGCCGAGCCCGCCCCGGAGCCGCAGTGGACGCCTCCGGCGACCCAGGCTCCGCCGGTCCAGCAGCCGGTCGAGGCCGAGCCCGTCCAGCATGAGCAGTACACCCGGGCCGATCCGGCCGATCCGGCCCCCGCGCAGCAGACCCCGCCCCACGGCACTTCCGCCTTCCAGGCGGAGACCGAGCCCGTCGAGCCGGTCCGCGCCGAGGAGACCGCTCCGGCCGATGAGGAGCCCACCGCGCGCGAGGGCGGCCACGCGGGTCACATCCACGCGGTCTCCGACGCCACCGCCGAGCGGCGCGGAGACGTGCCCACGCCACGGCGCCGGGTCATCTTCGACGACCCCGACGACCTCGACGTGCCGGAGTTCCTGAAGTAGCTCCGACCCCGGCCCCAGGGCCGGGGTCGTCGCCGCTTCGGGGCGGTGTCCGCCCAGTCCGGGGCGGTTCGGGCGGTGGTAGTGTCCTGGACCGGGGGGACGGCTGATCGGGCCCCGCGGGGCCCGATCCCGCGAGGAGTCCGCGCCGGAGCGCGGCCGGTACCGGCCACCGGCCCCGAACGCCCTCCGGGCGACGCGGCCCGGGGTCCCCCTCCGGCAGGAGCGGGGAGGAAACACCACCGGATGAGCAACGTCATCGACCTGGGCCACGGGGTCCGCGCCGCCGTCACCGAACGGCACGGGGGAGTGAGCGCCCCGCCCTACGACTCGCTCAACATGGGCCTGAGCTCGGGGGACGAACGCGAGGCGGTGCTCGCCAACCGCAAGACCGCCGCCCGCGACCTGGGATTCGACGCAGACCGGGTCGTGTGGATGAACCAGGTGCACAGCGCCGACGTCCTCGTGGCCGCCGGCCCCGGGGGCGCGGGCACCTGCGACGGGGTGGTCACCACCCGATCCGACCTGGTCCTGGCCTCGATGGCCGCCGACTGCCTGCCGGTCCTGGCAGCCGACGCCGAGGCGGGCGTCCTGGGCGCAGCGCACTCCGGCCGGCTGGGCACCGCGAACGGCGTGGCCGCCAACCTGGTCGCGGCGATGGCCGACCAGGGCGCCCGCGCCGACCGGATCACCGTCTTCCTCGGCCCCGCCATCTGCGGCGGGTGCTACGAGGTCCCGCCCCACGTGCGCGACGAGACCGCGCGCGGGGCCCCCGAGGCCGCCTGCACCACGACCCGGGGCACCGCCGGAGTGGACATGCGCGCCGCGGTCACCGCCCAGCTGCGCCGGGCGGGCGTCACCGACGTCCGGGCCGACGGCCGCTGCACCCTGGAGAGCCCCGAACTGTTCTCCCACCGCGGTCAGGCGCCGACCGGCAGGTTCGCCGCCTTCCTCTGGCGCGTCTGAACGTCGCACCCGGCCACCAGGATGGTGGCGTGGAACCACCCGGGCAGCCCGGTTTCCCCCTTCCTCGGCGTGCGCGGTGCCCCTGCGACCCCCGGTCGGCCCCGCTCCCGGCTACCGCCTCGCGCGCGGCCCCCGACGGGCCCGGTGTCCCCGGGGTCCGGGGCACACGGGGCGAGGGGGGTGTAGGAAGGACAGCGAGTGGGATCCGTCCCAGGGAAAGAAGGAGCACCGTGACACACGCAGACCCGGCTCGCGTCGAGCAGGTCCGCGCCAACCTCGCCGCCGCGCGGGCCCGGATCGAGGCGGCCTGCGCCAGGGCCGGCCGCAGCCCGGACGAGGTGTCGCTGGTCGCCGTCACCAAGACACACCCGGCCTCCGATGTGCGGATTCTCGCCTCACTCGGAGTGACGGACGTGGGAGAGAACCGCGACCAGGAGGCGGCGCCCAAGGCCGCCGAGACCGCCGACCTCGGCCTGACCTGGCACTTCGTTGGCCAGTTGCAGACCAACAAGGCGCGGTCGGTGGCCTCCTACGCCGACGTCGTGCACTCGGTGGACCGCGCCAGGTTGGCCCGGGCGCTGGGCGAGCGCGCCGCCGCGGCCGGACGGGTCCTGACCTGCCTCGTCCAGGTCAACCTCGACGAGGACTCGCGAGCCGGGGTGATCGGTCCGCGCGGGGGCGTCGACCCCGGGGACGCGCTCGAACTCGCAGCGCGGATCGAGGAGCACGAGGCGCTCGCGCTGGGCGGGGTCATGGCGGTCGCCCCCCGCGAGGGCGATCCCTCGGCCGCCTTCGCGCGTCTCCAGGAGGTCGCGGCCCGCATCCGCGATCGCTATCCTCGGGCGACGGTGGTGTCCGCGGGCATGAGCGGGGACTTGGAGGCGGCGGTCGAGCGAGGCGCGACACACCTGCGACTCGGTACGGCGTTGCTCGGCAACCGGGGACCGATCGTGGGGTAATGTCCCCACATAGACCTTGGAACCCGTCTGTGGAGTTCGCCCGAATGGGCGCTCTCCCCGAGAGCGGACGGGACAGTGCGAAGGAGTCGGCTGCGGTGAAGGCCGCGGGGACGACGGAGGACATGAGATGGCCGGCGCGATGCGCAAGATGGCGGTCTACCTCGGCCTCGTGGAGGACGACCGTTACGATCACCGCTATGCGGACGAATATGATGAGTTCGACGATTTCGACGAGGTGGTGGAGGAACAGCGTGAACGCGACGCTGACGCCCCGCCCGGCGAGGAAGCGCGAGGCGACGTGATGGACACCGGCGGTTACCTGGGCTCAGGTCGCGGCGGCACGACCGCGACCGCCTCCACCGCCGACCTCGCGCGGATCACCACGCTCCATCCGCGTACCTACAACGAGGCGCGTACCATCGGAGAGCACTTCCGAGAGGGTACACCGGTGATCATGAACCTGACAGAGATGGTCGACAGCGACGCCAAGCGTCTGGTCGACTTCGCGGCTGGTCTGATCTTCGGTCTGCATGGCAGTATCGAACGCGTCACCAACAAGGTGTTCCTGCTGTCCCCGGCCAACGTCGAGGTGACCGCCGAGGACAAGGCGCGGATCGCCGAGCGAGGGTTCTTCAATCAGAGCTAGAACGTCACATTTGTCCAGAGATTGGGTCGAGGAACGACCGTGAGTACCGTCCTGTCCGTGCTGATCATCATCCTGCAGCTGTTTGTCTTCGTGCTGCTGGCCAGGGTGATCCTGGAGATGGTGCAGTCCTTCTCCAGATCGTGGCGCCCCACGGGGTTCGTGCTCGTGATCGCCGAGATCGTGTACACGATCACCGACCCGCCACTGAGGTTCCTGCGTCGGTTCATCAAGCCCGTACGTCTGGGGAGCATCGCGCTCGACCTGAGCGTCCTGGTGCTCTTCTTCGGCGTGTACATCTTGATCGCACTGCTCGGGAGCTTCGCCTAGCAGGAGAGTAGACGTAGGCGGAAGGGAACCGCCCCGGATTCCGCTATGTGGTCTTGGTCATGATCTGGATTGCCGTAAGGTCACGATCATGTAGCGTCCCTACGGACAGACTCCAAGCGCGCCAAGGAGACGAACATGCCGCTGACACCCGCCGATGTGCGGAACAAGCAGTTCAGTACCACCCGGCTCCGACCGGGATACGACGAAGAAGAGGTCGACGCCTTTCTCGACGAGGTCGAGTCCGAACTCGACCGCCTGATCCAGGAGAACGAGGAACTGCGCGGCAAGCTGGCCGAGTGCCTGCGGGGCAAGGTGCCCAACGCCGGCATGCAGGACTTCCAGCAGCAGGACCAGGCCCCCGAACCCCAGCAGCACGAGCAGATGCGCCCCGAGCCGGTTCAGCCCCCGCAGGCCGTCGAGCCCCAGCCCCCGGTCCAGCAGCAGCAGATGCAGATGGCCGGCCCCGGCATGGGCATGGGTGGCGAGGAGAACATGGACACGGCCGCCCGTGTTCTGGCCCTCGCGCAGCAGACCGCCGACCAGGCGATCTCCGACGCCCGCCGCGAGGCCGACGAGACCCTCGGCCGCGCCCGCCACGAGTCCGAGGACATCCTCGGCAAGGCCCGCCGCCAGGCCGACCAGATCATCGGTGAGGCCCGCGCCCGTTCCGAGAACCTCGACCGCGACGCGCAGGAGCGCCACCGCCAGGTCATGGGCAGCCTCGTCCAGCAGCGCGAGGAGTTGGAGCACAAGGTCAACGTGCTCAAGGACTTCGAGCGCGAGTACCGCAGCCGCCTCAAGGACTACTTCGAGCGCCAGCTGCGCGAGCTCAAGAGCGAGGAGGAGAAGGCCCAGGAGCTGAACAACCCGAACACCACGGGCGGCTTCCAGACCATGGCTCCGCAGACCGGCGCGACGCCCTCGCTCCAGCACGGCCCCACAGGCAACCCGTTCGGGCAGCCCGAGCCGGCCCAGCACGGCGGGTTCCACCCGGGCGAGCCGCACGAGCGCCGCTGATCAGCGGGGCGTCTGCTCGAACAACTGAAGACTCCGGCACAACACGTGTAAAGGTCCTGGTCGACCCGTGATCCTTAGCATCCTCGCAACCGTGGCGGTGCTGACGGCCATCGCCGTCATCGTGGCCGCCCTGGTGTTCGCCGAGACCGTCCTGGTGTACGTCGCACTGGGACTGGCGGGCGTCAGCGTCCTCCTCCTACTGGGGGCGCTGCTCCAGGGAAGGTCCGGCGGCGGGGGCAGACCGGAACGGACGGACGGTTTGGGGAAGGCGTCCGTCCCCGTCATGGCCGCCACGGCGGCATCGGCGGTGCCCATCGCGCACGTGGAGTCGGAGAACCCTGGGCGCGTACCCGCACCGGCCCCCGAGCCGGTGCGGGATCCCCGTGTCCCGGAACGGCCCGCCTGGCCGGCTCCGACCGCGGAGGACTCCGGTCACGGAGAACCCGAGTACGACGTCCCCCGCTGGCAGACCCCCACGGCCCACGACTGGGCGGAACCGGACACGGCCGCGCACGACGCCGCCCCCTCCGCTCCCCCCGCCGGGCCGAGCCCCTCCTGGACGTCCTCCGAGCAGGAGCCGCAGCTCCGCGCCCCGGCGCCCTGGGAGAGCGGAACCGACACCGCCGACACCGCCGCGAAGGCGGAGTGGGACGAGCCGAGCGGTACTGCCGCCGAGGACGGACCCGACACGGGTGACACCGGCGAGCGCACCGCGGCCGCCTCCGCTTCCGCCTTCACCTATGACATTCCCGGCCGCGTGCCCCCGGCCGATGAGGGTTCCTCCGCCGAGGACCGCTCCCCGTCCGGAGAGGAAGACGCCCCCGACGAGGACGGCGGCCGGGAGCGCGGCGGCTCTGTGTTCGCCGCCGAGGAGCCCTTCGTCTACAGCATCCCCCGCCCGGCGCAGGCCGTGGAGGAGAGCTTCCCCCAAGGCGGGGACGACGGCTCCGCGGGCGGTGCCCGGGACGCGTCCCCCTTGGCCCACGACGTTCCCGGGAACGGGGGCCGGGACGGCGACGAGGACGAAGGTCAGGAGGCCGACGCCTCGGACAGTGCCTCGTTCTCCTACGACACCCCCGGCCGGCCGGACACGCAGGAGACCGCCGAGGAGGACGCCTTCGCGGACGACGGCGACGAGGGGGACCGTCCCGACGAGGAGGAGACCGGGGTCTTCGCCTACGACATTCCCAGCGTGTCCACCGCCGAGGACGACCCCTCATACGGTGACGACTCCCGTGCTGCGTGGGACGCGCTGGAAGAGGACGTCGAAGACGCGCCCGCCACGGACGACCCCGAGAAGCGTGACGCGGGGGAGCGCGACGCCGCTGAGCCCGGCGAGGACACGGCCACCACCGGGGCTGACGGGGCTCCTGAGCCTGACGAGGCCTCCGTGCCCGCCGTTGACCACGATGGCGCTTCGCAGAGCCCGGGGGCGCACGACGCGGAGCGGCTGGAGGAACCGGACGGGGGCTCCGACCCCGCCGCCGACGCGCAGCACGCAGAGGACGAACCTCGGCCGTACGCCCCGGAGCAGGGACCGGCCGGACCCGCGTCGGAGGGTGAGGACCCGGAGACGGTCGCCCTTCCGGTGGCCTCCACGGAGCCGGAACCGGAGGACGGACACGCCTCCGGCCCGCGGACGGACGCCCTCCCGGGGGTCTCCGCGGACTCCGACCCGGAGGAGGAGCACACCCCCGGCGGCGATCGCGACGACGCCTGGACCGGCGAGGCGGCGGACGGCGCCCGGAGCCGCGACGAGGCCGCCGCGGACGCCGACCGGACCGAGGACGCCGACGACGGCTCCGACGGGCGCGGGGACAACGGGGCCTTCTCCTACCGCATCCCCCTCGGCGCCGATGAGGAGGACGGGACACTGGTCGAGGACACCCGGTCCGACCAGGAGGCCGCTGCGGAGGACGGCTCCGTCGCCCCTGCGGACCGCCCCGCCGACGGTGCCGAGGACGGTCCGGACGAGGACGGGGCCCGGGACACCGCCGACCGCGCCTCCGGCGACGACGAAGCCGACACCAGGCGCTGAGACCCGACGGGGGCGCCGCTCACCCGAGCGGCGCCCCCGCGCGTTTACTGCCGGGTCCGGTGCGTACCGGTTACCGGACACGCGGCGGTCACCGCGGCGCGCGCCCGCCGCCTCGGAACGGGAGCGGCCCGGTCCGTCCGCCGTCAGCGGACGGACCGGGCCGCTTCGGCCACCGCCTCAGGTCAGGCCTTGCGGAACCCGAAGGTCACACCGAACTCCTCCGAAACCGCGGTGTGCAGCTCCCGGCCCGGCTCACCGGCGACGAACACGTCGGCCAGCACCTCGGCGGCGATCGTCCGACCGTGCTCGGCCAGCGCCAGCTCGGTCGCCTCGTCCGTGACCGTCCACCACACCTCGATGCGGTCCGACACCTCCAGCCCGCTCCGCTTCCGGGCCTCCTGGAGCATCCGGACCATCTCGCGGGCAAGGCCCGCGCGGCGCAGCTCCGGCGTCAGCTCCAGATCCAGGGCGACGGTCTCACCGGACTCCGAGGCCACGGCCCAGCCCTCGCGGGGCTGCTCGGTCACCAGCAGTTCGTCGGCGCTCACCTCCACCGGCTCGTCCTCGACGTGCACCCGCGCCCAGCCGGTGGTGCGCACCTGCCGCACCAGTTCGGCCGGGTCGGCGGCCTGCACGGCCTTGGCCACCAGCGGGGTGCGCTTGGCGAACCGCTTGCCCAGCGCACGGAAGTTCGGCTTCACGGTGAAGTCCACAAGGTCGCCGTCCACCGAGGACAGCGAGTCCAGGGAGGCCACGTTCAGCTCGTCCGCGATCTGTCCGCGCAGCTGCTCGGGCAGGTCCGCGAAACCTGGGGCGCCCACCAGCGCGCGGGCCAGCGGCTGGCGGGTGCGCACGGCCGAGTCCACCCGGGCGGAGCGGCCCAGCTCCACCAGACGGCGGGTCAGCGCCATGTTCCGGGACAGCACGGGGTCGATCAGGTCCTCGCGCACCTCGGGCCAGGGCGCCAGGTGCACCGAGTCCGGGGCGCCCGGGCGGCGCAGCGCCGACCACACGTGGTCGGTCAGGAACGGCACGATCGGCGCCATCAGCAGGGTGACGGTCTCCAACGCCTCGAAGAGCGTCGCGAACGCCGAGGCGCCCTCGGGGGTGGCGGCCCCGCCCCAGAACCGGCGGCGGGAGCGGCGCACGTACCAGTTGGACACGTCGTCCACGAACGCGGTCAGACGGCGCCCGGCGCTCGTGGTGTCGAAGGTGTCCATCGCCCCGGTGACGTCGCGGACGACCTCGTTCAGCTCCGAGAGCAGCCACCGGTCCAGCAGCGGCCGGTCCTGCGGCGCGGGCGCCGAGTCCAGCAGCGCGTGGTCCCAGCCCTCACCTGCGTTGGCGTACAGGGTGAAGAACGACACGGTGCTGTGGTAGGTCAGCAGTACCTTGCGGACGATCTCCTCTAGGGCGGCGTGGCCCACCCGGCGGGCGGTCCACGGCGATCCGCTGGCCAGCATGAACCAGCGCAGGGCGTCCGCGCCGTGCTGGTCCATCACCGCGATGGGCTCCATGACGTTGCCCAGGTGCTTGCTCATCTTGCGGCCGTCCTCGGCGAGGATGTGGCCGAGTACGACCACGTTCTCGAACGAGTTGCGGCCGAACACCAGGGTGCTCACCGCCAGCAGCGAGTAGAACCAGCCGCGGGTCTGGTCGATGGCCTCGGAGATGTACTGCGCCGGGAAGTTCTCCCGGAAGGTCTCCTCGTTCTGGTGCGGGGCGCCCCACTGGGCGAAGGGCATGGATCCGGAGTCGAACCATGCGTCGATGACCTCGGGGACGCGGCGGGCCACCCGCTCCTCCTCGGGCAGGGAGGGGTCGGCGTCCGGGTCGGGGATGACGACGTCGTCGACGTAGGGGCGGTGCGGGTCCAGTGAGGACAGGTCCCGCCCGCTGAGGCGGCCCAGCTCCTCCAGGGAGCCCACGCAGATCTGGCGCCCGTCGGGGAACTCCCAGATCGGCAGCGGGGTGCCCCAGTAGCGGTTGCGCGAGAGGGCCCAGTCGACGTTGCCGCGCAGCCACTCGCCGAAGCGGCCCTCCTTGACGTTCTCGGGCACCCAGTGGGTGGCCTGGTTCTGCGCGATGAGCTCGTCCTTGACCGCGGTGGTGCGGATGTACCAGGACGGCACCGCGTAGTACAGCAGCGCAGTGTGGCAGCGCCAGCAGTGCGGGTAGGAGTGCTCGTAGCTGACGTGGCGGAAGAGCAGGCCCCGGTCGCGCAGGTCGCGCACCAGCGTCTTGTCGGCCTCCTTGAAGAACGCCCCGCCCACCAGCGGCAGGTCGGCCTCGAAGGTGCCGTCGGGGCGGACCGGGTTGACCACGGGCAGGCCGTAGGCGCGGCACACCACCATGTCGTCGGCGCCGAAGGCGGGCGACTGGTGCACCAGGCCGGTGCCGTCCTCGACCGTGACGTAGTCGGCGAGCACGACGTAGTGGGCGGGCTCGTCGAAGGGCACCAGGTCGAAGGGGCGCTCGTAGGCCCAGCGCTCCATCTCGTCGCCCTCGAAGCTCTCGCCGGTGAGCTCCCAGCCCTCGCCCAGGACCTTCTCGAACAGCGGGCGCGCCACCACCAGGCGCTCCTGGCCGTCGGTGGCGACCACGTACTCCACGTCCGGGTGCACGGCCACGGCGGTGTTGGAGACCAGCGTCCAGGGGGTGGTCGTCCACACCAGCAGCGAGGTGGGGTGCTCAGCGGCGGCCAGCGGACCCGAGGTCACCGGGAAGCGCACGTACACCGACGGGTCGGTGACGGTCTCGTACCCCTGGGCGAGCTCGTGGTCGGACAGCGTGGTGCCGCAGCGCGGGCAGTAGGGGCTGATCCGGTAGTCGCGGACCAGCAGCCCCTTGTCCCAGATCTGCTTGAGCGCCCACCAGACCGACTCCACGTACTGGGGGTCCATGGTGCGGTAGGCGTCGTCCATGTTCACCCAGTAGCCCATGCGCTCGGTCATGGAGGTGAAGGCGTCCACGTTGCGCAGGACGGACTCGCGGCAGCGGTCGTTGAACTCGGCGATGCCGAAGGACTCGATGTCCTTCTTGCCGGACAGGCCCAGTTCCTTCTCCACGGCGACCTCGACGGGCAGGCCGTGGCAGTCCCAGCCCGCCTTGCGGTCCACGTGGTAGCCGCGCATGGTGCGAAAGCGCGGGAAGACGTCCTTGAAGGCGCGGGCCTCGACGTGGTGCACGCCGGGCTGGCCGTTCGCGGTGGGCGGGCCCTCGTAGAAGACCCAGTTGGGGCCGCCGCGGGTCTGGTCGAGCGAGCGCTGGAATACGTTCTCCTTCGACCAGCGGCCGAGGATCTCGCGCTCCATGGCGGGCAGGTCGATCTGCGCGGGCAGCTGGGGCAGCGCGCGGGATTCGGGCCGGGGGTCGTTGGCCACCTTCGTACCTTTCCATCAGGTGTGTTCCTGACGGAGGGACGAGGCGTGCTGCCCCGCGGTACCACCCTCCTTGGACCGCGGCCGTGCCGCTGGGCGGCGGGCGGCGGATCCCTCTTCGTTGCGCTGTGCCGGTTCTACTGGGACGCGGCGCGTCCGTTCCTCCGGCGGCTCCGGGGTGATCTTCGCGCTGGTCGTGCCCCCGGGCTCGCACCGCCCCCGGGTCGCTTGGACGGTCCAGCCGTTCTAGGCTGTTGCGCGTCCGGTCGGGGTCAGCGCTACTCGTCCCCATCGACACCTGAGGTCAGGATAACGCAGCGGGGAGGGACCCGCCGCTCGTTCGGGGGAGGGCCGCCGTGGCTGAGGACGTCCGGGGCGCCGTGCTGGTGACGATGGCGGACCGCGAGGACGCCGAGGAGCTGGCCGACCAGCTCCTGGAGCAGGGGTACGAGCCGTGCCTGGTGCACCGCGACATGCTCGCGGGCGAGGACGACGCCGAGGACGTCGACTGGGTGATCGAGGTGCACACCGGGCCGCACGGCGGTCCGGCGGTGTTCGACGAGCCCCACCTGGCGGCCCTGGCCGAGGACTACGGCGGTTTCGCGTTCGCGGAGTGAGGCGCGGCGCCCCGGCCCGGCGTGTGAGCGGGACGGACGGGGCGCGGGCCGGCCGGGAAACCGGTTGGGCACGGACCGGGGGAAGCGCGAGAATGCTCCCCGTGCTGATACGCGAAGCCCTGCCCGAGGACGGTCCGGCCGTCGCCGACGTGGAGGTCCGTTCCTGGCGGGCCGCCTACCCGGGCATCGTCCCGCAGGACTACCTCGACGCCATGGACACCGTGGGGCGTGGAGCCCGGTGGTCGGACTGGATCGCCGGAGCCGCCCGGCCGGGAGCCGGGCTGCTGCTCGCCGAGGACCGCGCGGGGGCGGTGGCCTTCGCCTGCTTCGCCCCCGTAGGGGAGGCGCCGTGCGGGACCGCCGGGTCGTGCGAGGTGGAGGCCTTCTTCTCCGTCCCCGAGGTGTGGGGGAGCGGGGTCAACCGGCTGCTGATCGCCGACGCGCACCGTGCCGTCGCCGGGGCGGGGTACACCGAGGCCGTCCTGTGGGTGCTCCGGGACAACCCGCGCGCCCGGCGCTTCTACACGGCGCACGGCTGGGAGGCCGACGGGGCGGTCACCGAGGAGGGGCCCCTCAACGGCGCGGTCCTGCCCCGCCTGCGCTACCGGCGGGGGGTCTGAGCGGAGCCTGTCGGTGCGCGGCCGCGCGGGCTCCCCACCCCCGGGACGAACGACGCCCGTACCCCGTGCCGGGAGTGTTCGGGCAGGTCGGAGCCTTGTACGGGCGGAGGGCGCGCCACCCCGGATCTTTGCCTTGTCCGGGCGGATTGCCTAGGCTTCGCACCACTCGCGGTACCGCACAGGGGGAGAGTCCGCGCTCCGGCGGACTCCTGGACCGGTGCCGAGCCGTCTGGAGGGGATTGCGATGAAGGCCACCGACGCCGCCCGGCTGCCGGTCCTGCCGGGGGAGGACCCCTGGACGGTGCAAGAGGTAGCCGCTGTCCGCGCGCGACTGGAGGAGGACGCCGCCGCGGCGAAGCGGGAGCTCGGGGAGGTCGAGGCCGAGTTCACCGAGCTGCTGGAGGACCCCGTGGAGGGGGCCGGGGACGACAGCGCGGACGCCGGGGCCAGGGCCTTCCAGCGCGAACAGGATCTGGCGTTGGCCTACAATACTCGTGACCTGCTCGCCGAGGGCGAGCGGGCGATCGAACGGATGGACGCGGGGACCTACGGGGTCTGCGGCTCATGCGGGCAGGCCATCGGGAAGGCGCGCCTTCAGGCCTTCCCGCGCGCGACCCTGTGCGTTACCTGCAAACAGCGCGAGGAGCGTCGCTGACTGAGGTAGAGCCCTCCGGGGACAGGAACATGACCACGACCGACAAGACGGGCGCGCGTCCGCGCAGGTACCTTCTCCTGCTGCTCGTCGCGCTCGCCGCGATCGGCGTCGACTTCCTCACCAAGGAGTGGGTCCTGGCGACCTTCGCCGAGGGCGAGTACCTCGACGTCATCGGCGACTTCGTCCAGTTCACCCTGGTGTTCAACACGGGCGCCGCCTTCTCCATGGGCACCGACTTCACGTGGGTGTTCACCTGCATCGCCAGCATCGTGGTCCTCGCCATCGGCTACATGGGTCTGCGCGTGCGCAGCGTGTGGTGGGGTGCGACGCTCGGACTGATGATGGGCGGCGCCGCCGGGAACCTGGTGGACCGCTTCTTCCGAGAGCCGGCCCCCTTCCACGGCGCGGTCGTCGACTTCATCAGTGTCGGGACCTTCCCGGTCTTCAACATCGCCGACTCCTGCGTGGTGGTGGGCGCCTGCCTGGTGGTGGCGCTGACCTTCAAGGGACTCAACCTGGACGGGACCTTCGTCGAGGACGGCCGCGACGCCGAGAAGGGCCCGGCCGAGGCCGGGAGCGGTGAGAACGCCGGAGGCGCCGGTGAGACCGGTCCCGCCGGAGACGACAGAAGCGGAGGGAGGGACCAGTGAGCGACGTCCGAAGCCTGCCCGTGCCCGACGGGCTGGAGGGCGACCGGCTCGACTCGGCCATCGCCCGCATGTTCGGCCTGTCCCGTACCCGCGCCGCCGAGATCATCGGTGGAGGCGGTGTCCTGGTCGACGGCTCCGAGGCGGGCAAGTCCGATCGCGTCAGCGCGGGGGCCTGGCTGGAGGTCGCCCTCCCGCCGCCGCCCACCGCCCCCGTGCCACGCCCCGAGGCCGTGCCGGGCATGCGGATCGTGCACGAGGACACCGACATCATCGTGGTGGACAAGCCGGTCGGAGTGGTCGCCCACCCGACCGTGGGCTGGACCGGCCCCAGCGTCCTGGAGGGCCTTCTGGCCTCGGGGGTGCAGGTGGCCACCAGCGGCGCCGCCGAGCGCCAGGGCATCGTGCACCGGCTGGACGCCAACACCACCGGCCTGATGGTGGTCGCCAAGAGCGAGACCGCCTACAGCGTGCTCAAGCGGGCGTTCAAGGAGCGCACCGTGGACAAGCACTACCACACGCTCGTCCAAGGGCACCCGGATCCGCTCCGGGGCACCGTGGACGCACCGATCGACCGCCACCCGGCGGGTGACGGCCGCTGGGCCGTGGTCGCAGGCGGGCGCCCGTCGGTGACCCACTACGACACGCAGGAGGCCTTCCGGGCCGCGAGCCTGCTGGAGATCAAGCTGGAGACCGGGCGCACCCACCAGATCCGGGTGCACATGTCGGCGCTGCGCCACCCGTGCGTGGGCGACATGCTCTACGGCGCCGACCCGACCCTGGCCGAGCGGCTGGGCGTGCGCCGCCAGTGGCTGCACGCGGTGCGCCTGGGCTTCGACCACCCCACCGAGCACCGACCGGTGGAGTTCTCCAGCCCCTACCCGGACGACCTCGCCGCCGCGGTCGAAACGCTGCGCGAGGACTGACCCGCCTCCGGGCCGGGCCGCCGGTCCCGGTGCCCCGGCCCGGTCCGTGCACAGGCGCGGATCGGGCCTTGCCGTGCGTGCGCGCGCCGAAGGACACTGGAATCGGGGGGAAGACCCACCCCCAGGGGGTGCGCGGCACCCCCGGTTCCCAGTCTGGCACGGGGCGGCGGCCCCGGCCAGGGTCTTTTCGGAGCTGTGGACGGCGGCCCGGCCCGGGCCGCCGCTCCAGCACGAGAGAACTCCGGTCACCTCCTCCGCGAGGGCGGGGTCACGTACCGGGTGCGGATCACGCCCTGGCACAGGGCGGCGCCCAGAATGATGACCACCGCGCCCAGCGGCTGGTTCCAGCTCAGGGTCTCGCCAAGCAGCACTACCCCGGCGGCGATCGCCACCACCGGCGCCACGTAGGTGACCGTGGTCGCCACCGTCGCCCCTGCCTCGCGCACCACCGCGTACTGGAGGATGTAGGCCACACCGGTGCCGAAGACGCCCAGGGTGCTCACCGCCGCCACCACCTGCCACGTCACCCCCGTGGGCACCTCGGTGAACAGCGGAACCATGACCACCAGCGGCACCGAGCCCAGCAGCAGTTGCAGGGTGCTCAGCTCCAGGGCGCCGTGTGAGCTGCCCGCCACGAACCTGCGCAGGTAGGGCGTGCCGATTCCGTAGCAGACGGTGGCGCCCACCACGAACAGCATTCCCAGCACGGCGTCTCCGTCGCTGACGGCCACCTCGCCCAGCGATCTCCACACCCCGAAGACGGTGAGCACGCCCAGGAAGCCGATGCCCAGGCCCAGGACCCGGTCGCGGTCGGGCCGCTCGTCGGAGAGCAGCAGCATCGAGAACACCACGCCGAACAGGGGCGTCGAGGCGTTCACGATACCCATGAGCGCGGACGGGATGAGCTGGGCGGCGAACCCGAACAGGGTGAAGGGGACGGTGTTGAGCAGCAGCGCCGCCACGAACATGTGCCCCCACAGGCGGGGCGAGCGCGGCAGTCGGCCGCCCCGCAGCAGTAGGACGGCGAGCAGGGGCAGCGCTCCGGTGGCCATCCGTCCGAGCGTGAGCTGCACGGGGGAGAGCACCTCGGCACCGATCTTGATGAACAGGAAGCTCATGCCCCAGATCAGGGAGAGCAGGACGAACTTGGCCCGCCAGCCGGAGAGCGCCCGGTGCGGGCTGCCGGGCGGGGCGGACACGGGGGAGACAGCGGAGGCAGCGGACATGGAACGTTTCTATCCCCGAACGATATGTTAGGTCTACTTCGTATTTCTTAAGTCAGCCCTTAGGCTTGCTTACATGCTCAGCGTCGACCGACTCCGGGTCCTGCACACCATCGCGGCCCACGGCTCCCTCAGCGCCGCCGCCGAAGCCCTCCACGTCACCAACTCGGCCGTCTCCCAGCAGCTCACCAAACTCGAACGCGAGGTCGGACAGCCCCTCGTCGAACGCAACGGCCGGGGCGTGCGCCTCACCGACGCCGCCGAACTCCTGGTCGAGCACACCGCCAGGATCCTGTCCATGGTGCGGCGAGCCGAGGCCGACTTGGAAGCGCACCGCGACGACGTCACCGGACACCTGCGCCTGTCCGCCACCCCCACCGCCGTCCGCGGCCTCCTACCGCACGCTCTGTCCTCCCTGCGCGAGGCCCACCCAGGCCTGCGCGTGGAGCTGCACGAGGAGGAGCCGCACGAGAGCGTGCCCGCCATGGCCCGCGGGGACGCCGACCTGGCCATGGTCGTCGACTGGATCGGGGCGCCGCTGAACCTGCCCAGCGGCATGAGCCGCGCCCCGCTCATGGAGGACGTGGGCGACATCGCCCTGCCCGCCGACCACCCCCTGGCCCACCGCGAGATCCTCGCCCCCGAGGAGATCCTCGACCTGCCCTGGATCAGCTGGTCGCGCGGGTCGATCTGCGACGACTGGCTGCACGGCCTGATCCGGGCGCACGGCGGCGAACCCAACGTCATCCACAATGTGGAGGAGCACCAGACCAAGCTGGCGCTCATCGCCGCCGGGATCGGCGCCGCCGTCATGCCCCGCCTGGGATGCGGACCCCTGCCGGAGGGGGTGCGGGTGGTGCCCGTGCAGCCCGCGCTGGTGCGCCAGGTGTACGTGTTCTGGCGCACCGACGCCTCCCGCCGTCCGGGTATCCGTGCCACCGTGCGCGCCCTGCGCGAGGCCGCCGCCGCTTACACCGCCTGAGCTCTGGGCCCCCCTTTTCGGAGCGGTTCGGGTCCGAGGAGGGGCACGGGCGCCGTACCGCGCGCGGTACGGCCGGTACGGCGCCCGTGCAACCGTGCACGCCGGGGGCGGGCCCGCGAGTCTTCGCCCGAGCGCCCGGGAGGCTGCCCGAGCTCCGGTCGCCCGCGGCCAATGCCAGTCATCGGTTCGTGGGAGCGGTGGTGACCGCCGGTCCGAAGGCCCGGGCGGACCCGCGGGGCGGCGGCCTCCAGCCGTGCGGCGGTACCGGCTCAACCGTTCAGCAGGCCCGACAGGGTGGCGCCCGGGCTGATCACCTCCGGGTCCGTCCGCACGTCGACCAGGGTGGGCAGGTCCGCTCCCACCGCCTCCGCCAGTGCCTTCTCCAACTCCTCGCGCGTGTGCGCTGTCGCACCCCTGGCCCCCAGTGACCGCGCGTACCCGGCCAGGTCCAGCGGCCCGCTGATCCGGGTTCCGGCGATCCGCCCCAGCTCACGGGCCTGGTGCATGGCGATCGTGCCGTACAGCCCGTTCTGGAACACCACCACGGTGACCGGCGCGTCCATCCGCACCGCGGTCTCCAGCTCCTGCCCGGTCATCAGGGCGCCGCCGTCTCCGGCCACCGCTACCACCGTCCGGTCCGGGGCGGCGATCTTGGCCGCCACCGCGGCGGGCACGGCGTAGCCCATGGCTCCGCTGGTCGGCGCAAGCTGGGTGCGCGGATGCCGGAACCACCAGCCCCGGTGCAGGAAGGAGGCGAAGTTGCCCGCGTCGTTGGTGATCAGCGCGTCCTCGGGCAGGGCCGCGCGCATCCCCGCGACCACCGCCCACGGGTGCAGGCGGGAACCGGTGTGCCCGGCGGCCTCGGGCGGCACCGTCGCGGTGTCCACCCACACCCGGCGGGCCGAGCTCCAGTCGCGGTAGGGTGCCTGGACCGGTGCCCCGGCGAGTTCGCGCAGCGCCTCCCCGGCGTCGGCGACCGCACCGAACCACAGGTCGGTACCGGCCCCGAGCTGCCCCGGATCGATGTCGATCTGCGCGACCCGGACGCGCCCGCCGCGTTCGGGCAGCCGGTACCCCTGTGTGGTGGTCTCGCTCATCCGGCAGCCGACCACGAGGACCGCGTCGGCCTCCGCCAGGGCGTTGAGCACCGGTGGAGAACAGCCCAGCCCGAGGTGGCCCAGGTACAGCGGGTGGTCGTTGGGGAACACGTCCTGGCGACGCCAGGCGGCGTACACGCCCGTGTTGAAGCGTTCGGCGACCCGGATCAGGTCCTCCCGGGCCGCGCGGGCGCCGCCGCCCGCGACGATCACCGGGCGCACCGCCCTGGCCAGCCAGGTCGCCAGCCGGTCCCTCGCCCCGGTGCCCAGGACCGGGCGCGGGACCACGGGCGGCCCGGGCGGGTCCTGGGGGCCCACGCGCTGGCCGAACAGGTCGCCGGGCACCGCGATGGCGACCGGGCCGGGCCTGCCGGTGGTGGCGACGCGGACCGCCTTGGCGGTGACCTCCGCGAGCCGGTCGGCCCGGTGCACGGTGGTCGACCACTTGGTGATGGGCGCGTAGAACGCTGTGAGGTCCACCTCCTGGAAGGCCTCTCTGCCCAGGTGCTCGGTCTCGGCCTGTCCGAGGAACACGATCATCGGTGTCGAGTCCTGCATGGCGGTGTGCACGCCCACCGCCAGGTTGGACGCTCCCGGCCCCCGGGTGGCCGCGGCCACGGCGGGGACGCCGGTGAGCTTGGCCTCGGCCTCGGCCATGAACCCGGCGCCGTTCTCGTGCCGGGTTGAGACCAGCCGCATGCGCGGGTGCTGGTCGATCGCGTCGGCGAGCTCCAGGAAGCTCTCACCGGGGACGGTGTAGCACCGTCTGATCCCGGCCGCGGCCAGCACCCCCACCACCGCGTGCGCGGCGGTGTCGGTGGGCGGGCTGGGGCGTTGTGCTGCGCCTGTGGCCATGGGGGCGGGGTCCTTCCATCGTCGCAAGGTCCACTCGGCGCGTCCGGGCGGGTCCAGACCTGGCCTGGCACGTCCGGGCGCGTGCGGTCGGTGGTGACCGGCCGCTGCCGCTTCGAGCCTCGTGGGCTCCGTGGCGTTCCGGGTGCTGCCACCCGGAGGCCGCCGTCCCGGGTCGCCGCTGTCCGGCGCCCGAGCGGGGTCTTGGGCTTCCTTCCCAGGGGGCGGGGAACTTGCACTCCCCGCCCGCCGTGTACGGGGACGGTCGTGGCGGCGCGGCCGGTCGGCACCCGCGCCGGGGCGGCTCCGGCGCCGCACGGGCGAACGGGGAAGGCCCCGTCATCGGTGGGTACGCCGTCCCACGTCCCATCACCTCCTCGCCTCCAGGAAACCGCAGCGCGGCGCCCTCCGGTAGGGGATGTGGACAACTTCCCCGGGTCGCTCAGCCGACGCCGAGGGCGCGCAGGCCCGCCGTAACGGCCGCGGCGGCGACGATCACGACGAGGAAGGGCGCGCGCATGACCAGGGCCAGGACGGCGGCGCCCAGGCCGCCCATCCGCGCCGGGTCCCACACCAGGGTTTGGCCCTCGCCGCGCAGCGCCTCCACCGCGATCAGCGCGGCGAGCAGGGCGAGCGGTACGGCGGTGGCGAACCGCCGCAGCCACGGGTTGTCCAGGAGCCGCCGAGGAGCGGCCAGACCCGCGTACTTGAGCAGGTAGCACCCCGCGGCGGTGGCGGCGAGCACGATCCACAGGGTCATGACCGGGCCTCCCCGGGCTCGGCCCCGGGCCGCCGGTCGCCTTCCTCGCCGGGCACGGCCGGACCGCTCTCCCCGGCAGCCGGGCCGATCAGCGCCACGAGCGCGGCCGAGGCGGCCAGCAGCACCGGGACGCCCGAGGGCAGGAACGGGGTGGCCGTCAGGGCCAGGCCCGCGCCCAGGCCCGCGGTCAACCACGTGCGGGCGCCGCCCTCCCGCAGCCGGGGCCACAGCAGCCCCAGGAAGACCGCCGGACCCACCGCGTCGAGCCCGAACGCGCTGATGTCGCCCACGCGCTCGGTGGCCAGCGCCCCGGCCAGGGTCGCCGCGACCCAGGAGCCGCCCAGCACGGCGTAGGTCGTCGCGAACGCCGTGCGCGCCGAAGCGCGGTCCGGCTGGGCCAGCGTCACGGCGGTGGTCTCGTCTATCACCCCGTGCGCGGCCAGCGCCCGCCGCGCGCCCCGCCAGCCCAGCACGTCCGCCAGGCGCAGCCCGTACAGGGTGTTGCGGGCGCCCAGGAGCAGCGCGCCCGCCGCCCCGGCGACCAGGCTGCCGCCACCGGCGATCACCCCCACCAAGGCGAACTGGGAGGCTCCGGTGAACATGAACAGGCTCATGAAGACGGACTGCGCCGGGGACAGCCCGGCCGCCACGGCGGCGGTGCCGAACGCCAGACCGGCGGCGCCCACGGCGACGCCGATCCCCACGCTGTCGCGCACCGCGGGTGTACGGAGGACGGAGAAGGATTTCACGCGCCCCACGCTAGGAAGGCCGCCCCCGCGTTGTCTTGAACGTTCTTGCCGGGCCGCCGCCCGCCGCCGACCGCCCGCCGCCGCCCGCGCTCGGCGGCCGAAGGGCCCCGGCCGCCAGGGGGAAGAAGGGCGACGGGGCGACCGGAACCGATCCGGCGAGAGGGGATTGATCGGAGACCGCCGCCCCGGCTCCACGGATTCCCCGGGGCCGATCCGCCAGCGGCTCAGGTGGACAGCAGGGCGCGCTGGTAGGCCGCCGGAGGGACCCCCAGGCGGCGCTTGAAGTGGCGGGTCAGGTGCGGCTGGTCGGCGAACCCCACCTCCACCGCGACCTCGCCCGCCCGGCGGCCCGAGGCCAGCAGCGTCCGGGCCCGGTCCACCCGCAACTGGTTGAGATAGGCGTGCGGCGGCAGGCCGTGGACGGCGCGGAAGGCCCGCGACAGCGCGAACGGGCCGATACCCAGTCCGGCCGCCAGCTCCTCCAGCGTCGGCGGGTCCACCAGGCGCCCGGCCAGGATCCGCCGTGCCCGCTCCACCTCGGGGCGGGCCGCGTGTCCTACCGGTCCGGCCGCCCGTTCGCGGCCGTGGGAGCGCAGCAGCATCCCCAGACCCTGCCTGGCCAGTGACGAGGCGGTAAGGCGGTCGCCGTTCTCGGCGGCCACGTGCGCGGTGGCCAGTACCCGGGCGGCCTCGGGCGCGTGGATGCCGGACTCGGTGAACGCCGGGGTTCCGCGGATGCCCAGTTCGCGGGCGATGTCGGCCACCACCTCGGGCGGGGGGTAGAAGACGCGGTAGCTCCAGCCCTCGGGGATTCCGGCGTGGCCGGTGTGCACCTCCCCCGGGCCGACCACCGCCAACCCGCCCGGCCCCACACGGGCGCGCCCCCGCTCGTGCGTGTACTCCTCGATGCCGCCGGTGATCACCCCGATCGTGTAGGTGGGGTGTGTGTGGCGGGTGAAGGCCGTGGTGACGAAGCGGGCGGTGAGCAGTTCGGTCTCGGGCAGCCCGGAGAAGCGCCAGTAACGCGCCCGCTCCGCGTGCGGGTCCTCGATGCGGGGGTGAACGTCTCCGGGCATGCCCATCGCTCCAGGTTAGGCAGTGCGCTGCGCGGACGCCGCCACGGACCTGGCGCGGGCGGGGCCGGGAACGCCGCCGCGGGCTTGGGCGCTGACGCCGGACACGGGGCGGGCGGTGCCACGGCTCTGGCGCCGGGGGCGATGCGGGCACCGGAGGAGCCGACCGCAGGTCCGCGCCAGCCGGGGAACGGCACCCACGATGCGTGTTTCACCCCGTCACGGGACTAATCTGCCTGCATGACTACGACCGAGATCCGCCTGGCGCGGGACGAGCGCGACCGCGCCGCAGTGTTCGTCATCCGGGGAGCCGTGTTCGTCGCCGAGCAGCAGGTGCCCCTGGAGGAGGAGTGGGACGCGCGCGACGCCACCGCCGACCACCTCCTCGCCTTGGACGGCGGCGTCCCCGTGGGCACGGTCCGCCTAGTGGACCTCGGCGGAGGCGTGGGCCTCCTCGGCCGCCTGGCCGTCCTTCCCAAGGGGCGCGGCACCGGGACCGGCGCCGCGCTCGTGCGCGCGGTGGAGGAGCGGGCCCGCGAACACGGTCTGGCCAAGGTGGAGTTGCACGCCCAGACCCACGCGCTGGGCTTCTACGCGCGGCTGGGCTACGCGGCCCACGGCGAGGAGTTCCTGGACGCGGGGATTCCGCACCTGCACATGGTGCGTGAGCTGGACTGACGCCGCCGCGCGTGCCGTCCGTCTCCGTGCCGTGTGACAGGGAGCGCACCGCCCGGCCCAGCCCCGCCGGAATACGGCCGAGTAGGATTCGGTTCGACGGTGGTGCCCCCAGCCGCCCGTGCACACCCCGATCCGACGAGGAACACATGACGGTCAACACGCAGCCGGTAGCCGAGCGCCCCGACCCCCGCGCCTTCGGCCTCCCGGTGGTCGACCAGGCCCAGATCCCCGCCGAGCTGCGCTCCCTCGTGGCCCGCGTCCACGATCTCGTCGACGCCGTCGCCAACACCGAGGTCGACACCGACACCCTGGCCGAGGCCGCGGCGACCGTCGAGGGCATCACCGCCAGGCTCAACGTCGCCCGCCGCCAGATCGGCACCATGGTCCAGCGCGACCTCCAGAGCGGAGACGTCGAGTACGGCACCATCACCAACATCGTCTCGGGAGACACCAACCCCGCCGCCCCGCCGCTCCTGCTGGAGCGCACCCCGGAGGGCCTGCGCGGCGAGGTCACCCTCAACACCGTCTACCAGGGACCGCCCGGGCTCGTGCACGGCGGCTGGATCGCGGCCCTGCTCGACCAGGCCGTCGGCAGCGTCTCCGCCGTCGAGACCATCCCGGGGCTCACCGCCAAGCTGGAGGTGAACTACCGACAGCCCACGCCGCTGTTCACCCCGCTGGAGGTCACCGCGGAGGTGGACCGGGTCGAGGGCCGCAAGGTCTTCGTCTCCGGACGGATCCGCGCCCACGGCGAGGTCACCGCCGAGGCCACCGCCCTCATGGTCCAGGTCAGGATTCCCGAGGCCGAGGCCCGGCAGAGCTGAGCCGTCGGCCGGTCCACCCGGCCCGAAGCACCGTGGGGCGGCCCGCGCCGACAGGCGAGGCCGCCCCACGCGCGTGCGAGGAGGAGGGGTACGCTGCCCCCCACACGCGGGGCGACGCCGCCCCGCAGGGGGCGGGCCGCCGCGTCCTCACCGGCGGATTCGGTAGTATCTCCTCCATGACCCGCCGCTATCACGTGTTTAGCCGGCCGACGACCCCGTCGGCCGCTCTCACGTAGGCGGAACCAGGGGTCGTCGGCAACGGAGCACCAGGGCAGCAGCCCGGGTGCTCCTCCTCTTTCTCAGGCGGTCGGCGCCCCACGACACGATCTCCACGCACCGCGCGCATCCCGCGGGGGCGTCCGGCCGCACCGCGACCGCGCCCGGCCCGCCGCCGGGACCGCCCCACCCGAGGGAGAACCACCGTGTCCGAGCACCTCACCACCCCGCCCGCCGTCCAGGAGCAGATCCGCCGACTGCGCGGAAGCATCGACCGGATGGACGCCGAACTGGCCTCGCTCCTCGAACGCCGCGCCCTCGTCGCCGCCCAGGTGCAGCGGCTCAAGCCGGTCGGCTACTTCGCCGGTCGCGACATGCGGCGTGAGCGCGAACTGGTCGAGCGCATGGCCGAACACGCCCCGCGCCTGGGCCCCGACCGGCTCGCCGCGATCATGGACAGCGTCATCAGCGCCGGGCTGGCCGCCGCGCAGGAGGAGGCCGCCCGCGCCAGGTGACCGCTTCCCCGCCGCGGGCGGGCAGGGTCAGTGGCGGAGCACGTCCACCCACACCAACCGGTGGTCGGAGCTGGGGAAGGGGTAGTCACCGGTGAGCCGGAACAGCGGGTCGTCCACGGTCGGCCAGAACACCCCGGACGACCGGGCCGGCACGGTCCGCGAGGGAAGCACGTAGTCCACGCGCAGGTTGCCCGGGCCGGGCTCGTCAGCGAAGTCCGCGCTGTCCAGCACCGGATCGCCCCCGTGCCCGTCGTTGGCCCCGCCCTGGCGCTGGGCCGCGCCCCTGCCGCCCTGGCTGGAGGGGCGCACGTCGTTGATCCCCGGGTGCTCCAGGAGCCGGGTGATGGCGTCCGGATGGCCGTCGCCGTCGTTGGGGTCGGCGTTGAGGTCCCCGGCGATGACGAACGGGGCGCCGACTGGCAGACCGCCGCGCCGCCCCCGGTCGTCGTAGATGTAGGAGCCCGCGCGCGGGGTCACGTAGTCGGCCCAGAAGCGGATCTCGTCGTGGTTGCGGGCCACGTTGCGCTTCTCCGGGCCGTCGAAGGACGGCGGGGTCGGGTGGCTGGCCAGCAGGTGGACCGGGCGGCCCCGGCCCGTGTCGATCGGCAGGTCCCAGTGGCTCTTGGAGGACAGCCGCAGCACCTCCAGGGCCTCGGGGGAGTAGTAGGACTCGCCCGTCTCGGGGTCGGTGGGCAGCAGCGCGCCGGGCATGTCCGCCCACCGGAAGGTCTGGAACGTGCGCACGTCCTCGGTGACGATCGGGTACATCGAGTACACGACCATCCCGTACTGGCCGGGGAACAGACCGTACCCGAAGGCGTCCTCGGCGTAGGCGGGACCGCCGGGCTCGGTCACCGCCTCGCCGTCGCCGTTGAGGTCCGCGCCCGAGGACACGCCGGTGTTGACGGGCGCCGAGTAGACGTAGGGGTACTCGATGGCGTCGGCGCCGTTCTGGCCCACGGACAGGTAGTTGTCCTGGAACCGGCGGGGCCCGTTCCCCTCCTCGTCGTAGTCGAACTCGTTGACCAGGAGGACGTCGGGGCGCACGTGCTGGATGATCTCGGCGACGTTGCGGGCCTGCTCGCTGTCGGGGGTGGCCAGCTCCTCGGCGAGCACTCCCCGGCCGGGGCGCTCCAGCGCGGTGTTGAAGGTGGCGAAGCGCACCTCGTGCGATCCGGGCGGACGGGGGACCGACGGTGAAACCTCGGCGGAGGCCGGGGTCGCCACCAGGGCGGACGCGGCCAGGACGAGGGTGGCGGTGGAGGCCACCGGTCTGACCGGCGGGCGTGGACGCGGCTTCATGTAGGCATCCTCTCAGCGGGGGCGGGACGGGAAGGGCCGGGGCTCCGGCAGCCGAGGCTGCCGGCATCCGGGATCGCGACGGTGGGGGTTCGGACGGCCGTGGGTGCCGCCACCCCCTGGTCGCGGCGGTCGGGAGTCCCGTTGTTCCAGCCCAGCCCAGCCCAGCCGAACCGGACCTGGCCGGGGCGGCGGGAGGCCGGTAGTCCTCGGTGAAGCGGGAGCGGATCCGCGTTTCCCCCAGGGGCGGAACCCCGTAGCGGCTACGACCGCCTCCCCGATTCCCCGTTCCCGCGGTCCACGAAGGACACAACCCGCCCTTTTGCCGGGACGTGGCGGGCGCTGGCCCGCGGAACCCTCCGCCACACCGGAGGCGCCACTCTGCTTGAAACGTTTCGCCCTCCACTGCGCCGCTCCCGTTTCTCCCGCGCGCGCAGCGGTCGGATATCCCATGCCAACTGGGTCTCAGGTCCTCCAGCCGGAGGTAAATCGGTTCAGAAAGATCCGTTGTCGCGCTGCTACTCCCCGTGTTACATTCGCGTTGTTTTCGGGAGCGCTCCCATCACATCGACGCACCCGGGCCGCCGCGACACGTCGGTACCGGATGCGGTGAGGAGTCGCCTTCCCATGACCCCCGACCCCCCTGCCGCCCGTCATCGCGCACGGCGCGGCGCCTGCCTCGCGACCGCCCTCGCCACGGGCGCGGCGCTCGCCGCCGCGGCGACCGTCCCCGCCTCCGCCGCCGCCGGCTGCGAGGTCGACTACACGATCCGGGACCAGTGGAACGACGGGTTCACCGCCGCCGTGTCCGTCACCAACCTCGGTGATCCCGTCGACGGCTGGACCCTGGAGTGGGACTTCACCGAGGGCGAGCGCGTCACCAGCGGCTGGAACGGCGAGTTCTCCGGTTCCGGGGACCGCGTCAGCGTGGCCGACACCGGGTGGAACGCCGCCGTCGCCACCGGGGCCTCTGTCGGCTTCGGCTTCAACGGCTCCCACGGCGGTACCCCTGAAATCCCCGAGTCCTTCACGCTCAACGGAACCGTCTGCACCGGCGAAGCCGGGGAACCGCCCGGTGAGGAGCCGCCCGACGACGAGGACCCGCCCACCAGCGGAGAGGGGCGCCAAGTCGAGGAACTGGGCCGCGGCCTGGTGAGCGTGCACGGCGCGCAGGGCAACCTGGTGAGCTGGCGGCTGCTGGCCACCGACCTCGAGGACGTCGCCTTCAACGTCTACCGGGGCTCCAGGCGCCTCAACTCCCAACCCCTGACCGGAACCACCTCCTACCTGGACGGCGGAGCCTCCGCCGACGCCGACTACACGGTCCGCCCCGTGGTCGACGGACAGGAGGCGGAGGCGTCGGGCAGATCGCTGGCGCTGCGCGAGGGCTACCTGGACGTGCCCCTGGACGCCCCGTCCGGCGGCAGCGGCTACACCTACGACGCCAACGACGCCAGCGTGGGCGACCTCGACGGCGACGGCGAGTACGAGATCGTCCTGAAGTGGGAGCCCACCAACGCCAGGGACAACTCCCAGTCGGGACGCACCGGCCCCGTGCTGCTCGACGCCTACGAACTCGGCGGAGAGCGGCTCTGGCGGATCGACCTGGGGCGCAACATCCGCGCCGGTGCGCACTACACCCAGTTCCAGGTCTACGACTTCGACGGCGACGGTCGGGCCGGGGTGGCCGTGAAGACGGCGGACGGCACCGTCGACGGCACCGGCGGGGTCATCGGCGACGCCGGTGCCGACCACCGCAACGGCGACGGCTACGTCCTGAGCGGGCCGGAGTTCCTCACCATGTTCGACGGCCGCAGCGGGGCCGAACTGGACTCGGTGGACTACGTGCCCGGACGCGGTGACGTCTGCGACTGGGGCGACTGCTACGGCAACCGGGTGGACCGGTTCCTGGCGGGCGTCGCCTACCTGGACGGCCAGCGGCCCAGCCTGGTCACGGCGCGCGGCTACTACACGCGCTCGGTGATCGCGGCCTGGGACTGGCGCGAGGGGCGCTTCACCCGGCGCTGGACCTTCGACAGCGACTGGGCCGGGTCGCGGTGGGCCGGTCAGGGCAACCACCAGTTGAGCGTCGCCGACGCCGACGGTGACGGACGCGACGAGATCGTGTACGGGTCGATGGCCGTGGACGACGACGGCAGCGGGATGTGGGCCACCGGTCACGGCCACGGGGACGCCATGCACGTGGGCGACCTGCTACCCGACCGCTCCGGACTGGAGGTCTTCACCATCACCGAGCGGACGGGGGGCGCGGCGGGCGCCTACGCGGCCGACGCCGCCACCGGAGACGTGCTCTGGCGCAGGCCGACCGCCAGCGGTGAGGAGGGCCCCGGCCGGGGAGTGGCCGCGGACGTGTGGCCGGGCAACCCCGGCGCGGAGTTCTGGGTCACGGGCGGCGGCATCAGCGGCATGTACGACGCCGAGGGGAACCGCCTGGGCGTTCGCGCCCCCTCGTCCGCGAACTTCGTGGCCTGGTGGGACGGCGACCCGCTGCGGGAACTGCTGGACGGCACCCGTATAGACGAGTACGGCACCGGTGGCGACACCCGGCTGCTGACCGGCTCCGGGGTGGCCTCCAACAACGGCACCAAGTCCACACCGGCGCTGAGCGGGGACATCCTCGGTGACTGGCGCGAGGAGGCCGTCTGGCGCACCGAGGACAACCGGGCGCTGCGGATCTACTCCACGCCGCTGCCCGCCGAGCTGCGGATGCCGACCCTGATGCACGACACCCAGTACCGGGTGGCCGTCGCCTGGCAGAACACCGCCTACAACCAGCCGCCGCACCCGAGCTTCTTCATCGGGGACGGCATGGGGCCCGCTCCCCGGCCGGAGGTGTACACGCCCTGATTCCCGGGAGGGGCGTGGGCGGTCGTGCGGGTGTGCCCGTGCGACCGCCCACGCCCGGCGGATCCAGCCAGAGCGGTTCCCGGTGATTGGCGAGGAGCGCGGAACGGTGAGCTGGTGGCGAAGCGTAAGACCAGGCCACACGCCGGGGAGCGGGGATCAGAGCTGAAGGTCCTCAGAGCCGAGGCCGATAGGACTCAGAAGTCCGCGGCCGATGGAGTGCGGTGTTCGGACACCTTGGCCCGCGGGTTCGAGAAGGGGCCCAAGCGATCTCCTGGGTCCCCTGCTCCCACCAGCGGAGTCGCTGAAGCTCCTCTGCCTGCATCGAAGGAAGCACCGAGACGACCACCAAGACCGAGTGGGGCGAATCCACCTACTCGCACGGCAACGGTGGTCAGCGCGTAGAGACCGAGAGGACTTCTGCGGGTGCCGCCGTCCGTGACACCCAGAACCGCCGCCTCGGCCACCCGGAAGCCGACAACCACGAGTGGACCGCCCTCCTGGAAGCTGTGCAAAGCCCCGCCCTCTTGAATCCCGGGCCCTTTGAAGCGCCTCCGTCCACGACACCCCCGAGACGCACCGAGCCCCCTTCCCGGACACCGGGAAGGGGGCTGGCGTGGAAATGACCGGCCTACAGGGTCGGCAGGTACCTGTGCAGCTCGTACGGCGTCACCTGGCGGCGGTAGTCGCGCCACTCGGCCTTCTTGTTGCGCAGGAAGAAGTCGAAGACGTGCTCGCCCAGCGTCTCGGCGACCAGCTCGCTGTTCTCCATGATCCGCAGCGCCTCGTCCAGGCTCTGCGGCAGCGGCCGGATGCCCAGCGCCCGGCGTTCGGCGTCGGTCAGCGCCCAGACGTCGTCCTCCGCCCCGGGAGGGAGCTCGTAGCCCTCCTCGATGCCCTTGAGACCGGCTGCCAGGATCATCGCGTAGGCCAGGTAAGGGTTGCAGGCCGTGTCCAGCGAGCGGATCTCGATCCGGCTGGAGTTGGACTTGCCCGGCTTGTACATCGGCACTCTCACCAGCGCCGAGCGGTTGTTGTGGCCCCAGCAGATGTAGGCCGGAGCCTCGCCGCCCATGCCCGCCGAGGCGGCCGGGTCGTCCCACAGGCGCTTGTAGGAGTTCACCCACTGGTTCGTGACGGCCGTGATCTCGTCTGCGTGCCGCAGCAGGCCCGCGATGAACCCGCGCCCGACCTTGGACAGCTGGAAGTCCGCCCCCGGCTCGTAGAAGGCGTTGCGGTCGCCCTCGAACAGCGACAGGTGCGTGTGCATGCCCGAGCCCGGGTACTGCGTGAACGGCTTGGGCATGAAGGTGGCGTACACGCCCTGCTCCATCGCCACCTCCTTCATCACGAGCCGGAAGGTCATGATGTTGTCGGCGGTGGTCAGCGCGTCGGCGTAGCGCAGGTCGATCTCCTGCTGCCCCGGCCCGCCCTCGTGGTGGCTGAACTCCACGGAGATTCCCATGGCCTCCAGCATGTTGATGGCGTTGCGCCGGAAGTCGTGCGCGCTGTTGTGCGGCGTGTGGTCGAAGTAGCCCCCGGAGTCGTTGGGCTCGGGGAGCTCGCCCAGTTCGGGCATCTTCTTGAGCAGGTAGAACTCGATCTCGGGGTGCGTGTAGAACGTGAACCCCAGGTCGGAGGCCTTGCCCAGCGTGCGCTTGAGCACGTGGCGAGGGTCGGCCGACGACGGCGAGCCGTCGGGCATGAGGATGTCGCAGTACATGCGCGCCGTGCCGTGCGGCTCGTTGCGCCAGGGCAGCACCTGGAAGGTGGAGGGGTCGGGCTGGGCCAGCATGTCGGCCTCGTAGACGCGCGCGAACCCCTCGATGGCCGAGCCGTCGAAACCGATGCCCTCGGAGAAGGCCGCCTCCAGTTCGGCGGGGGCGACCGCCACGGACTTGAGGTACCCGAGCACGTCGGTGAACCACAGCCTCACGAACCGGATGTCGCGCTCCTCCAACGTGCGGAGCACGAATTCCTGCTGTCGATTCACGATCAACCTTCCTCGATGCGGTCGGTGTCCGGGCCCTCCCGGCGTACAGCGGGGCCGGTTCGGACACGGTCTCCCAGGTCCAGTGTGCCGTGCGGATATTTCCGGGGTATTTCCGCACACGCCGAACAGCCTGCGCGGTCCGTCACCCGCACACGCATTATGGCCCGCGACCGGGCGTTTCCGGCCACCCGTCCGCCGTCGGCGGCGGGATCCCCGTGAGTCCCGCGCGCAACCCCCGGCGGCCCCGGCGTGCTGCGCCCCCGCGCCCCGGCCGTCCGCGCCCGGTGCCGTGCCGAGTGCCCGGGCCCGCCGCGACCGCCCCCGGAAACATCCTGCGGCTAGGCTCGGGCCCGTGGCACAGCTCAGAATCGCACTGGCCCAGGTCAACCCCACCACGGGCGACCTGGACGGAAACCTGTCCCTCGTCGTCGACTCCGCGCGCAGGGCCGCCGAGGAGGGCGCCCACCTGGTAGTGCTCCCGGAGATGGTCGTCACCGGCTACCCGGTCGAGGACCTGGCGCTGCGCAACTCCTTCGTGTCGGCCTCGATCAAGGCCACCCGCGCCCTGGCCGCCGACCTCGCCCGGGAGGGCCTGGGCGAACTCCCCGTCGTGGTGGGACACCTCTCCCGCCGCGAGGGCCCGGGCGCCCGCTACGGCCAGCCCGCCGGGGCGCCGCAGAACTCCGTCGCCGTCCTGCACCGCGGCGGCGTCGTCCTCTCCTCGGCCAAGCACCACCTGCCCAACTACGGCGTGTTCGACGAGTTCCGCAACTTCGTCCCCGGCGACACCCTCTCCGTTGTCCGGGTCCGCGGCGTGGACGTCGCCCTGGCGGTCTGCGAGGACCTGTGGCAGGAGGGCGGACCCGTCACCGCGGCCCGGGCCGCCGGGGTCGGCCTCATGATCTCCCTCAACGGTTCCCCCTACGAGCGCCACAAGGACGACGTGCGCCTGGAGCTGTGCCAGCGCCGCGCCCGCGAGGTCGGCGCCGCCTTGGCCTACGTCAACATGGTCGGCGGCCAGGACGAGCTGGTCTTCGAGGGCGACTCGCTGATCGTGGACTCCGAGGGGGAGCTGGTGGCCCGCGCCCCCCAGTTCGCCGAGACCCTCCTGGTCGCCGACCTGGACCTGCCCGAGGCCGGACCGGCACCGGACGGCCCGGGTGCGCGGGTGGACGGCCTGCGCGTCATGCGCCACACCGTCTCGGCCGACCCGGTCGCCCCCTACCCGCCGCGGGCGGCCACCGTCACCCCGCGACCCGACCCGCTCTCCGACACGGGCGAGGTCTACCGCGCGCTGGTCACCGGCCTGCGCGACTACACCGTCAAGAACGGCTTCGGTTCGGTCCTGGTCGGCGTCTCGGGCGGCATCGACTCCGCGCTGGTGGCCACCATCGCGGTCGACGCCCTGGGCGCGGACCGGGTGCACGGGGTGCTCATGCCCAGCGCCCACTCCAGCGGCCACTCTGTCGGCGACGCCGAGGAGCTGGCGCGCCGCCAGGGCTTCGCCGCCCGCACCATCGCCATCGCCCCGGTGGTGGAGGCGTTCACCCGGTCCACGGAGGAGGCGGGCGTGCCGCTCACCGGCCTGGCCGCCGAGAACCTCCAGGCCCGCGTGCGCGGCACTCTCCTGATGGCGCTGTCCAACGAGGAGGGCCACCTGGTCCTGGCCACCGGCAACAAGAGCGAGGCGGCCACCGGCTACTCCACGCTCTATGGCGACTCCGTGGGCGGGTTCGCGCCCATCAAGGACTGCTGGAAGAGCCTGGTCTGGGAGCTGGCCCGCTGGCGCAACGAGGAGGCCGACCGGCTCGGGCAGACCCCGCCGATCCCGGAGAACTCCATCTCCAAGCCGCCCAGCGCCGAACTGCGCCCCGACCAGCTCGACACCGACTCCCTGCCCGACTACACACAGCTCGACGCCGTCCTGGACGCCTACGTAGGCACGGACAAGGGGGAGGCCGAACTGGTCTTCGCCGGGTACGACCCCGAGCTGGTGCGCCGGGTCATCCGCATGGTGGACCGCGCCGAGTACAAGCGCCGCCAGTCCGCGCCGGGTACCAAGATCAGCTCGCGCAACCTCAGCAGGGACCGCCGCGTGCCCATCACCAACCGCTGGACGGTCTGAACCGGGTCCCGCCCACGCCGGTCGCCGGAGCACGGTACGACCCTCGGCGCGGAGCCGGTGGAGGCGGTGCGCCCGCGTCCCCCCGGTCCCCGCCGCGGTGCGGGCGGTCCGGCCCGCTCCTAGGCCAGGCCCAGCTCCCGCAGCCGCGCTCCGGCCGCGGCCCGGTTGGGCACGTCGAGCTTGGCCAGGATGTTGGACACGTGCACGCTCGCGGTCTTGGGCGTGATGAACAGCCGCTCGGCGATCTGGGCGTTGGTGCTGCCCACCACCAGCATCCGCGCCACCTCCGCCTCACGCGCAGTCAGCCCGGCCGGGACGGCGGGCGGGGCCGCGTCCTCCTCCAGGCCGGAGCCCATCCTGCGGGCCAGGTCCGCTGCGGCCCGCTCCAGCGGTACCGCCCCGCACTCCCGGGCCGCCGCGTGCGCCTGCCGCACCCACGCCACGGCCCGCTCCCGCTGACCGGCCGCCACCGCCGCCTCGGCGGCCCGCAGCCGGGCCCCCGCCAGGTGCAGCCGCATCGGCGTGGCCTCCCACGCCGCCACCGACTCCCGCCACCGCTCCAACAGCGCGTCAGGGTCCACGCCACAGGCCGCCCCGCCGGTTCCGCCGACCCCGCCCGCCGCGGCCAGCAGGGCCGCCACGCTCGCCCGGTAGGCCAGCTGCGCCGTTCCGTGGGCGGGCATCGGCGCCACCAGTGCGGCCACCAGGTCCCGTACCCGGCGAGCCCGCTCGGCCGTCGCCTCCGGGCGGCCCGGCGCCGTGCCCCGCCGTGCCGCCTCGGCCATCACCTCGGCGAGCGGCCAGGTGTACCCGTGCGCGGACTCCAGGGCCAACCGCTCCAGGGTCCGCTCGGACAGGTCCAGGGCGTCGTCGACCGCGCCCCCGGCCAGGCCGGTCTCCAGGAGCGCCAGCAGGGACAGCTGCACGATGTTCATCCGGTGCGAGGACAGGACGTCGTCCCACCCCGCTTCCCGCAGGACCCGCCGCGCCGCCTCCAGGTCGCCCTGTGCGGCGGCGGCGCGGGCCAGCACCGCGTCCACGTAGAAGCGGTACTTGCCGGGCGAGCGGCCTCGGGAGACCGCCTCCATGATCCTCCGCACCTCAGCCAGGTCGCCCAGCTCGAAGTGGATCTCCGCGCGGTTCTGGTGGTTGAACGTCTTGTGGACGGCCGCCCACCCCATCGCCTCGTGCCGGGCCAGGGACTCCTCCAGCACCGCCAGGCCCTCCTCGTGGTGGCCCAGCTCGCGCAGGAAGTGGCCCAGGTTGCCCGCACCGCGCGCCTCCAGGACGGGGTCGGATGTCCGGGCGGCGTGGGCGATGCCCGCCTCGATCAGCGGACGCCCCGCCGCCAGGTCGCCCGCGTCCATGTGCAGACCGCCCAGGGTGATGCGCGCGTCGGCCGCGGCGCGCATGTCGCACGACCGGGCGGGGTCGGCCGTCGCGACCGCCTCCTCGGCCAGTGATCGCGCCGACCTGCCGGCCCTCTCCAGCTCGTGCAGCCGCCGCCGGTCCAGGGTGTCGCGCCGGTCGGCGCGGTGCACCATGCTCTCCCGGGCCAAGATGGACAGCAGCGTGCCGTAGCCCGGCATGTGCGGGGGGTGCAGTTCCAGGGCCGTGACCAGGTCGGCGAGACCGCTGCCGCAGTCCTCCTCCGCCCGCGCCGTCCCCCGGCGGCGCAGCAGTTCCGCCCGTACCGCCAGCGTGTGGTCGTCGCCCCCGTCCTCGGGGAGGGCGGCCAGGGCCTCGTCGGCCAGTTCGAGGGCGCGCCTGCCGCGTCCCGCCTCCACGGCGGCCCCGGCCGCGAGGCTGGCCACCTCGGCCCAGGTCCGGCCCTGCACCCGCTCCCGGGCGTCGGGGACGCGGTCCCAAAGGGCCAGCACCCGCTCCAGCATGTCCAGCTCCTCGCCGTAGGCGAGGGTGTCGCCCGCGCGCACCGCCGCCCACCAGGCGGCCTGGAGGGCGCTGGGCAGCTCCTGTGCGGCGTTGTAGTGGTGGGCCTGCTCGGCGGCCCTGCGGTCGAAGGGAACGGAGTCGGGGTACTCGTCGATGAGCTGGGCGAAGCGCATGTGCAGCCGGGCGTGGGCGCCGGGGAGCAGGTCGCCGTGCACGGCGTCGCGCAGCAGGGCGTGCCGGAAGCGGTACCCGGTCCGGTCTGCGCGCAGGGCGTTGGCGTCGACCAGGGTGTGCAGCGCGGTCTCCAGTTCGCGTTCGGGCAGCCCGGCAGCGTGGTAGAGCATCTCGTGCTCGATGCTGCCCGAGACCGCGCCGACCGAGGCCACGCGCAGTACCGACAGCGCGGTGTCGTCGAACCGGTGCAGCGGTTCCAGCAGCAGGTCGCGGAACTGGTCGGGCACGTCGTGGGCGCCGCCCGAGGCGTCTGCGGCCGCCGAGGCCAGCGACTCCACGAACAGGGGGACGCCCTCGGTGCGCCGGTACAGCCGGTCCAGCTCGTGGCCGGTGAGTTCGGAGCCCCGTAGGGCGGCGGCCTGGGCACCGGCCTCGTCGCGGCTGAGCGGCGCCAGTTCCAGTGGCTCGACCCCGGGCGCGCGCCGCAGTTCGGGCAGCAGCCGGCGCAGCGGGTGGGCGCGGTGCAGGTCGTCGCTGCGGTAGGTGGCCACGATCTGCACGCCCGGCAGGTCGAGGTTGCGGACCAGGAAGACGAGCAGGTCGCGGGTAGCGCCGTCGGCCCAGTGCAGGTCCTCCAGCACCACGGTGACGCCGCTGTCCCCGGCGGCCTGGGTGAACAGGCGCAGCACCTGTTCGAAGAGGATGCCCCGGTTCTCCGGGCGCAGGACGGGCACCTCGCCCAGCTCGGGCAGGAGACGGGCGAACTCGCCGGTACCGCCGGGCGCCGCGGCCTCGAACACCGCGCGTCCGCGCTCGCGCAGGAGCTGGCGCAGCACCGCGGTGAAGGGGGCGTAGGACAGGCCGTCTACGCCGAGCTGGAGGCAGCCGCCGACGAACACCGTCCCCCGGGGCAGGTCCGAGACGAACTCGCCCACCAGGCGGCTCTTGCCCACGCCTGCGTCGCCGCTGACCAGCACCGTTCCGGGTGCCTTGGCATGGGACCGCTTGGCGTGGTCCCGGAGGAGGCGGAGCTCGCGCTCACGGCCCACGAAGACGGTACGGCTCTCGGCAAGAACGGGCATAAGGCCCATTATGCCTACCATGTGCGGCCCCTCCAGGAGGTTTTCCCGGCCGCTCACCGCCGACCAGGCGGCCTGGAGCGTCCGGGCAGGTCCTGGGCGGCCTGGTAGTGGTGCGTCTTCCCGGCGGCGCGCCGCTTCGCGGGGAGGTCGTCGACGAGCCGGGCGAAGCGCAGGTGCGGCCTGAAGTGCGCCCCGGCCGGCGGGGACTGGCGGCCGACGGGGAGCGGGCAGGAGCGGGAGAGGAGGGGCATGCCCGACACTATGCGGCTCCTGCCTTCCCCCCCCGCGCGCCCTCACGCGGCGCGGCCGTAGGAGCGCCGCCGGCGCTGGCGCTCGCGGCGTTCCTCCCTGCGCCGCGCGCGCTCCTCTGCGCGTGCCCGCAGGGCCGCCCGCGCGTTCTCCGCCTCGCGGACGCGCCGCTCGGTCATCTCCCGGGCGTTGGCGTTGAGCAGTTCGCTGTGGAACACGGTGCTCTCCCCTTCACTCGCGCGGCGCGACCGGTGTCCCGCCGTGTGCTCTCCACGTTCTCCCTAAGACCCCGGGGCGCACATGGGGAGGAATCCCAGTCCTGGGAGGCCTGGGCGCAGGTACTCCCTAAGACCCGGCCCCCGACGGCGTGTCGCACAGAGCCTTCGGCCGATCACCCGTAGTTGTCTAGGCGGCAACGACGCACGTGGGAGGCGCGACATGACGTGGAAGTACAGGGCTGGGGCGGCGGGCGCGCTCGCTGCGGGCGCGCTCACGGCGGGACTGGCGGCGGGCGCGCTGGGCGCTCCCGCGGCCGCCGCCGCGGAGCCGGTGGAGGGGGAGGGG
>NZ_LEKI01000043.1:0-35278 GCF_001029525.1 Nocardiopsis sp. RV163
CCTTCGCAGCATCGTGTGCCACGGCTTCACCGGTCCCACGTACGCCGTCCACCCCCAGGCGTCCGGCGTGGCCGCCTCACCCGCCTGGGAGTGGGGGTGTCCTCGTTCCTGGCTGTGGGCAACCGCCTGGACGTCAGCAGCAACGACATGCTGAGCTGGTGGGAGGCGGGGGCCTCTCCGGGGGAGGTGTCCCGACATGGCTCAAGGCACGCGCTATCCGGTGGTGGTCGAGGCCGATCCGGACCGGACGGCGGGCCGCTGGCTCTGGCTGGTCAAGTGGCTGCTGGCGATCCCCCACTACGTGGTGCTCGTCTTCCTGTGGATCGCCTTCCTCGCGCTGACCGTGGCGGCCTTCTTCGCGATCCTGTTCACCGGCCGCTACCCGGCGGGGATGTTCCGGTTCAACACCGGAGTCCTGCGGTGGAGCTGGAGGGTGGGGTTCTACGCCTACTGGGTGCTGGGGACCGACCGCTATCCGCCCTTCACCCTGTCCGGGGACGTGGACTACCCGGCCCGGCTGACGATCAGGGAGCCGGGGCGGATGTCCCGGGGGCTGGTGCTGGTCAAGTGGTGGCTGCTGGCCCTGCCCCAGTACCTGGTGGTGGCCCTCTTCGTCCGCGGCGGCGTGACCGTCGTGGCGGAGGGCCCCGAGACGGGGCCCTCCGAGACCTGGGAGGCGATGTACCAGTCACCCGGCTTGATCGGCCTCCTGGTGCTGTTCGCGGCCGTCGCGCTGCTCTTCACCGGGGCCTATCCGCGGGGCCTGTTCGACCTCGTGGTCGGGCTGAACCGGTGGGTCCTGCGCGTCGTGGCCTACGCCGCGCTCATGACCGACCGCTACCCGCCCTTCCGCCTGGACACGGGCGGGCCGGAACGGGACGGGTCCCGGGAAGCGGTTACCGGAGACGGGCGGGGCTGACCCGGCGGGCCCTCCCCGGACGCCGCCGGGGCCGAGCACGCGCGCGGGACCGGTGCCGGAGCACCGGTCCCGCCGTGTGGGCCGGAGCCGTCCCCGGCGGCTACTCCTCGGCCTTGCGCGAGATCGGCACCTTGCGGCTGCCCTCGGGCTTCTGCGACAGGCCGACACTCACCTCCAGGATGCCCTGGTCGTAAGAGGCGGCGACGTCGTCCTCGTCGGCGTCGGCGGGCAGAGCGAGCGTGCGGCTGAAGGAGCCGTAGCGGAACTCCGAGTGCTGGGGCGTCGACGTGCTCTCCCCGCGCTCGGCCCGGATGGTCAGCGTGCCGTGCTCGACGGTCACGCTGAGGCCGTCCTCGGGGTCCACACCGGGCACTTCGGCCCGGACCAGGTAACGGTCGTCGCGCACCGAGGTCTCGACCCTCAGGTTGGAGGGCGAGCGCGTCGAGAAGAACGGGGCGTCGAACAGCTCGGCCAGGTCGGGGAAGCGCCCCAGCCCCTCACGGCGGGAGATCGCGTTCATGTCCTACCTCCTCCGGTTCGTGTTACCGCGGCCACCGCGCTTCGGCCGGGCCGCGGCCTTACACCACCACCCAACACCGGCCCGGGGCCCTCCGGCAGGAGGCGAAGGCTCGGGGCCGCCGGGCCGTTGGTCCCCCCGCCCACCGTGCCCTTCGGGGTCGGCGAGCACGTGGAAGCTCTCCTCCTCCTGGGCGAAGTGCAGGCGCAGGACCGCGTAGAGCTCGACGGCCAGCCGGGCGGCGCGGCGGCGCGCGTCCGCGCCGCCGACGCCGTCCACCTCGTCCAGGCACGCGCGCAGGCGCAGGCACAGCTCGGCGATCTCCGTGTGCCCGCGGCTCATCGCGGCGGTGGTGTCGGGTCCGCCCAGAGCCCGCGCGACCCTGGGGTAGAGCAGGTGCTCGTCCCGCTCCTCGTGGGCGGCCAGGGCGTCGATGAAGTCCCTCAGACCGGCGGTCACGGCGGACTGGTCCCCTTCCCGGCGGGTGAGGGCCTCCGCCGCGTGCGGCAGCGACTCGATCCCCGGCCACAACCGGACGTGCTCCTCCTGCAGGGCGCGCACCAGGTCGGCGTCGTCGCCGCGCAGCTCCGGCACCCGCCTCCCGCGCCCGCCCGACAGCGCGCGCAGGGCGTTGAGGATCACCGCGACGTCGATCGCCTCCTGGGTCAGCGCCCCCGCCGCGGGGGGAAGCAGCCCGGCCGCCGCGACGGCCATCGCGGCCGCGGACAGCAGCATGCCGACGGCCGCGCTCTGCCGGGCGATCGCCAGGGTGCGCCGTGCGACGGCCAGGCTCTCGGCGACCCTGGTCAGGCGGTCCACCGTGACCACCACGTCCGCGGCCTCCGACGAGGCCGTCGATCCGCGCGCGCCCAGGGCCACGCCCACGCCCGCCGCCGCCAGCGCGGGCGCGTCGTTGACTCCGTCGCCGACCATCACCGTGGGGGCCCGAGCGCTCTCGTCGCGTGCCACGGCGACCTTGTCGGCCGGGGACTGCTCGGCGTACACCGCGTCCGCCCCCACGTGCGCGGCGATGCGCTCGGCGACGTCCCGCCGGTCGCCGGTGACCATCACCGCGCGCTCGATCCCCGCCAGCCGCAGCAGGCGCAGGGTACGCGGAGCGTCCGCGCGCAGCCGGTCGCGCAGCAGCAGGACCCCGCACAGGGCGCCGTCGACGCCCACGAACACGGTGACCGATCCGTCCCGTGCGGCCTCGGCGCGGGCCCGGGCGGCCCAACCCGGCTCGGCTCCCCCTCCCCCGGCCCATACGGCCTTGCCCACGCGGACCGGCCTGCCGCCGACCGTGCCGCCGATCCCCCGCCCCAGCTCCTCGACCACCTCACCCGGCTGCTCCAGGCGTACACCGCGGTCCCTGGCCGCACGCACGATGGCCGACGCCAACACGTGCGGGGAGGCCTGGTCGAGCGAGGCGGCCAGGCGCAGGACCTCGTCGGCCGAGGCGTCCTCCCCGGTGACGACCCGGCCCAGCACGGGGCGGCCCTCAGTGACGGTGCCGGTCTTGTCGAAGAGCAGCACCCTGGCGTGAGCCAGCCTCTCCAGGGCCGCGCCCCCGCGCACGATGACACCCCGCCGGGCGCTGCGCGACATGCCCGAGGTGAAGGCGACGGGCGCCGCGAGGATGAGGGGGCACGGCGTGGCCACGACCAGCACCGCGACGGCGCGCACGGCGTCCCCCGACAGCCACCACGCCGCGCCCGTCAGCAGCAGTGTGAACGGCAGGAAGACGGCCGCGTAGCGGTCGGCCATGCGCACGAACGGCGCGGTACGCGACTCGGCCTCGCGTGCGAGGCGCACGATCGCGGAGAACGAACTGCCCTCGGCGTCGGTCGTGGCGCGCATGCGGAAGGGCCCGCCCGCGTTGACGGTTCCGCCCCGTACGTCCTGGTCCTCGGACCGTTCGACGGGCAGCGGCTCGCCGGTCACCACCGACTCGTCCACCACGGCCGTGACCTCCGTCACGCGTCCGTCGACCGGCAGCGCCTCTCCCGCGAGGACCAGCAGCACGTCCCCGGGGCGCACCTCTTCCGCGGGTACCGCGGTCACCCGGTCGCCGTCGACCCGGTGCGCGACACGGGGAGCCCGGGATACCAGCTCGCTCAGATCGCGCCGCGCACGGCGCGCGGCCCTGTCCTCCAGGACCCTTCCCCCGGTCAGCATGACGGCGACGATCGCGCCCGCGAGGAGTTCACCGACCAGCGCGGAGCCGACCAGAGCCAGCAGGGCGACGACGTCGCTTCCCAGGCTTCGGCGCAACAGCGCCCGGACGACCCACACGGCCGAGGCGACGGCGGCGACGGCCGTGGCCGCCAACCAGGCCGCGTCCGAGGCGGCCGTGAGCCCCGACAGCCACAGCGCCCCTCCGACGACGAGCCCCGACAAGCACAGGACCAGCAGCACGGTCTCGCCGGTCACGTATCGCGAACTGTCTTCTCGCCCGGTGCCCATACCGTCACTGTGCTCCGCGAAGGCAGGGGGTCGGCAGGGCTGGAGGTCTCGCCCGGAGGGGGCGATGGTCACGCGTCCGGTGCGGTCGGATCTGCCCTCGGGGGGAGGAGCTCGGACAGGTCGGACACCACGACGTGCGCCCCCAGGGCCAGCATCCTGCGGCGGACGCCGGTGCGGTCCACCCCCACCACCAGACCGAACCCCCCGCGCCCGGCCGCCTCCACACCGACCAGAGCGTCCTCGGCCACGGCGGCCGAGCCCGGTTCGACCCCCACCCGGCGGGCGGCCTCCAGGAACAGCGCCGGGTCGGGTTTGGCCGCCAACCCGAGCCGTGCCACGTCGACGCCGTCCACACGGGCGTCGAAGAGGCCTTCCACCCCGGCCGACCGCAGCACCCTGGCACAGTTGCGGCTGGCCGAGGCCGCCGCCACCGGCACCCCAGCCGAGCGCAGCGCGCGCACGAAGTCCACCGTCCCGGGAAAGGCCCTGACCCCGTACCGGGCCACGAAGTCCAGGAAGTACCCGTCCTTGCGGTCGGCCAGCCAGTCCGGCGTCACCCCGTCGGCTCCGCCCGGCGACGAGCCCTCGGGCAGGTGGACACCACGTGATGCGAGGAAGGACCGCACCCCCTCCGCGCGCGGTCGGCCGTCGACGTGGCGCAGGTAGTCCTCGCGCATGTCGAAGGGGCGGAAACGCGTGCCCTCGGCACGGGAGCGTTCGAGGAGGAAGGCGTCGAAGACGCGCTTCCACGCCGCGGCGTGCACCGAGGCCGTGTCGGTGATGACTCCGTCGGTGTCCAGGACCGCCGCTCGTACGCGGTCGAGCGCCAGGCCCCTGTTCTCCCCCGTGTCCATGTGGTCGTCTCCTTCCCGCGCCGGTCGGCGAACGCGCGGTCGCGGGCCCGCCTCCACCGCGTCCACCGGTCCGGCGACGGCTGCCCGAGCCCGTCCTCAGAGCCGCAGCACCGCAGCCCCGTCCACCCGGTCGGCGGCCAGGTCCGCCAAGGCGAGGTCCGCGGACTCGAACGGGTACGGCGTCACCGTCACCGCCAGCTCGTGCCCGGACGCGAAGTCCAGGAACTCGCGTGCGTCCGCGCGGGTGTTGGCGGTCACGCTGCGCAGCGAGCGCTCCTGGAACAGGTGCCTCCGGTAGTCCAGGGGAGGGATCACTGACAGGTGGACACCGGCCACCGCGAGGGTCCCTCCCCGGTCGAGGGCCCTGAGCGCGGTGGGCACCAGTTCTCCCACGGGAGCGAACAGGATCGCGGAGTCCAGCGGTTCCGGAGGCGTGTCGTAGGCGCCCGCCGCCGAGTGGCAGCCCAGCTCCAGGGCCAGTTCGCGAGCCCGCCGAGACCGCGTCATCACGTGCACCGTCGCCCCCCGGGCGAGGGCGACCTGGGCGGTCAGGTGGGCGGAGGCGCCGAACCCGTATACGCCGAGCACCCCGCCCTCCGGCAGTTCGGCGCGGCCGAGGGCGCGGTAGCCGATGACCCCCGCGCACAGCAGTGGCGCGGCGGTCGTGTCCGGCACCGCCTCGGGAAGGGGGTGCACGAAACGCTCGTCGGCGGTCAGGTAGCGGGCGAACCCGCCGTCGCGGTCCCAGCCCGTGTAGGTGGAGTCCGGACACAGGTTCTCGTCACCGCGCAGGCAGTAGCCGCACTCGCCGCACGTGGAGGCGAGCCAGGCCACGCCGACACGGTCCCCCGGCGCGTACGAGCCCGCGTGCGGTCCGAGGGCGTCCACCCGGCCGACCACCTCGTGCCCGGGGACCGTGTCCGGACGGCGCGGCGCGAGGTCTCCCTCGGCCAGGTGCAGGTCGGTGCGGCACACGGCGCAGGCCAGCACCTCGATCAGCAGCTCGTGCCCCCGGGGTTCGGGGACGCGTCGGCGCACACGGCTCAGGGGCCCGCTCGCGATCGGTCCGGGGCGGGTCACCGCCCAGGCGTCCATCATCGGTTCCATACGGCGAGTCCAGCACGGCGGCGGTGGCCGGGCCAGGGGTCCACTGTCCCGGGGCCGGAGGCATTGTGCCCCCGACGCCCGGACGTTGGACCGTGGTGTGCGCCGAGCCCCGGGCGTGACACTCGAAGACGGAAAACGAGTTGTTTCGAGGAGAGGGCCGAGCGGTTCGAGGGAAGGTGCGCCGTGCGTGAGAACATCCTCGTCGGAACGGACGGGTCGAAGAACGCGCTGGTGGCGGCCGAGTGGGCCGTCCAGGAGGCACGACGGCGGGACGGTACGGTCACCGTCCTCGCCGTCTATGACGCGGACGTGGTCCTGAAACTGGTGATGAGGCCGTCGGACCTGCTCGAACGCGAGGCGCACAGGGCCGTGAGGGCCGCGGTCGAGCACGCCCGGGCGAGCGCTCCCGGAGTCGAGGTGGTGCCGTGGACGAGTCCGGCGACGTCGCCGGTCCAGGGCCTGCTGCGGCACGCGGAGTCGGCGTCGATGCTGGTGGTCGGCGCGCACGGGGTCAGCGCACTGCTCGGAACCCGGCTGGGCTCGGTGTCCGACCAGGTGGCCGCGCACGCCCGGGTGCCGGTGGTCGTGGTGGGACCCGAGCCGGTTCCGGAGGACGCGCGCGAGGTGGTGGTGGGCGTGGACGGTTCCCCGGGCTCCCTGAGCGCGGTGTCCGCCGCGCTGGAGTCCGCCTCGGCGGACGGCGGCCCCGTGCGCGCGGTCTGGGCCTGGTCGGCGCCGGGAGACATGGTCCCGTACCGGTCCGACGCGGAGGAGGAGCTGCGGCAGTGGCACCTACAGGAGCTGGAGAGGGCCCTGGAACCGGTGCTGCCCCGCCACCCGGACACGGAGGTGGTCCGGGAGGTCTCGCGTGAGCACCCGGTCAGGGCCCTGCTGGCGCACACACGGCACGCGCGCCTGTTCGTGGTGGGAGCCCGAGGCGAGCGCGGCTTCGCGCAACTGGCCCTGGGCGGGGTCGCCCGCGGTGTCCTGTACCGGTCCGACCGTCCCGTGATGGTGGTACACCGCTCCCAGGACTGAGAGAAGGGGCGGCTCCCTCACCCGAGGTCGTCGGGGAGGGGAACGCTCCACCGCACGACGGTCCCGCCCTCCGGGCCGGGACCGGCCTCGAAGGTTCCTCCGAGCCGCGCCGCGCGCTCGGCCAGATTGCGCAGACCGCTGCGGCGACCACCGGGACGCAGGCCCGCGCCGTCGTCGCAGACCTCGACCGTCAGGTCTCCGTTCACCGCCACCCTGGCGTCCACACGCCCGGCCCCCGCGTGCCGGGCCGCGTTGGACAGCGCCTCCTGGAGCACGGCCACCGCCTCGTCCGCGATCCTTTCGGGAACACGGCTGTCGAGGGGCCCGTCCATCCGGAGGCCGACCGCGAAGCCCAGGGACGGTGCGGCGACGTCGACCGCGTCCACGAACCGGTCACGCGGCCAGGGCTTCTCACGGTCCTCGCTCACCGTGGTCAGGGCGAAGATCGTCGTCCGGATCCGGCGGACGGTGTCGTCGAGGTCGTCCACCGCCCGCCGGACGCGTTCGGCGGCCTCGGGGTCGTCGACGCGGCCCCGTACCGACGTCAGGGACAGCGCGACCGCGAACAGCCGCTGGATGACGGTGTCGTGCAGGTCGCGCGCGATGCGGTCCCGGTCCTCCAGCACGCTGACCCGCTCGGCGTCCGCGCGCGCCGCCGCGAGTTCCAGGGCGATCGCCGCGTGTTCCGCGAAGGCCTGCAGCGTCCGCGCCGTCGAGGAGGGGAAGGGCTCGCCCCCCTCCCCCCTGCCCAGGCACAGGACGCCGCGCGCGGCGTCCCCCCTTCCCAGCGGGACCAGCAGGACGGGGCCGACACCCATACCGTGCAGCAGCGGAGCGCCGTGCCGACCGGTACGGGACAGGTCCGTGGACACCGGTTCGCCGGAGACGTAGGCCCTGCCGACCAGGGACCCCTCCACCGCCACACTGCGCTCCCCGAGGCGCTCGGCGCCCTCGCCGCTCGCCGTCCGCACCACGAGCTGCCGCCCGGAGGGGTCGGGGCCGACGATGACGGCTGTGTCGGCCCCCGACATCCGCCGGGCCCGATGGGTGATCATGAGGAGGACGCTGTCCGCGTCCTCTCCGCTGAGCAGATGGGTCTTGACCTCGTCGGAGGCGTCCAACCACATCTCGCGGTGCTGTGTGCGCTCGTAGAGGCGGGCGTTCTCGATCGCCGCTCCCGCCGCTGAGGCCAGCGCCGCCACCACGGACTCGTCGGCCTCGTCGAAACGGTCCCCTCCGCGCTTCTCGGCTAGGTAGAGGTTGCCGAACACCCTGCCGCGCACCTGGACCGGCACTCCCAGGAAGGAGCGCATGGGCGGATGCCCCTCGGGGAAGCCGTGAGAGGCGGGGTGGGCGGAGATGTCGTCCACGCGCAGCGGCCCCCGGGACCGGGTCAACAACCCGAGGACGCCCCTTCCCTCGGGCCAGCGCTCTATCCGGGCGATCCGCGTCGCGTCGACGCCGACCGGGATGAACTGCTCCAGGCGGCCGTCGTGCCCGACCACGCCCATGGCCCCGTACCGGGCGCCCGCCAGGTCCATGGCGGCCTCGACGATCCGGCGCAGGGTCTCGTGCAGGTCCAGGCCGCCACCGACCACGACCACGGCGTCCAGAAGCGCACGGAGGCGTTCGCGGTCGGCCAGCGCCTCGCCGACCAGCGACCGCAGTTCCCCGGGCAGCCGGGAGAGCTCGGCTTCCACGGCCCGCCCGTCCGTCGGCCCGCTCCGGGCCCGGACGTTCTCGCTCACAGCCACCACCTCGCGATTCGCCACCGCGCTCGGCCCCGCTCCCATCCTAGGTGCGCGCGGCCCGTGAGGCGAAGGTCGCCGCCGGTACGGGTCCAACGTCCCCGCACCGGGGGCCGTTCGCTCCGGTGCGCGGCGCAGCGGCTCCGGGCAGGTTCGGGGTGAGCACGATGGGCCGGACGGGTTCCCGAGATCGGAGGCCCCCATGACCAAGACCGTCGGCGACCTGATGACCACGAGCGTCCTGGCCGCCCGGGACGACGCCGGGTACAAGGAACTGGCCGCCTTCATGCGGGACCACCATGTCAGCGCGGTGCCCGTGGTGGACGGCGGGCACCGCGTCCTGGGCGTCGTGTCGACCGCCGACCTGCTGCTCAAGCTCGCCGACCCCGACCCGGAGGAGGGGTACACCGGCGAGCCCTTCCGCGAGCGGCTCGCCCGGATCAAGAGCACGGGCACGACGGCTCGCGGGCTGATGACCTCTCCGGCGGTCACCGTCACCGCCGACACCGCGCCCAGTGAGGCGGCGGGGCTGATGAGACGGCACGGGTTCAGGCGGCTGCCCGTGGTGGACGGGGACGGGCGCCTCGTGGGCCTGGTCGGCCGGTCGGACCTGCTGCACGTGTACGCGGTGGACGACGCGGACCTCGAACGGCGGGTGCGGGAGGACCTCGTCCGCGGCCGGTTCGGGCTGACCGACGTGGAGACCGACGTCAGTAACGGCGTGGTCACCCTGAGCGGCGAGGTCGCGCGCAGGTCCGACGTCCCCCGTCTGGCGCACGCGGTGCGCGAGGCCGAGGGCGTGGTCCACGTCCGCTGCCACCTGACCCACCGCTTCGACGACCTCACCCTCGGAGGAGCGTCCCGATGAGCCGCTGGACGCTGGTCTACGAGGGGCGGGACCCCGATGGCCAGGGCGTACGCGAGACCCTGTGCACATTGGGAAACGGTTACTTCGCCACGCGCGGCGCGCCGCCCGAGGCACGTGACGACGGAGTCCACTACCCGGGCACCTACGTCGCCGGCTGCTACGACCGCGCCGTCTCCGAGGTCGACGGCCACCGGGTGGAGAACGAGGACCTGGTCAACGCCCCCAACTGGCTCCCCCTGACCTTCCGCGTCGGTGACGGCGACTGGTTCGAACGACCGGACCCGGCACTCCCGCAGCGCACCGAGCTGGACATGCGCCGAGGAGTGCTGACGCGGACCTTCCACGTGGTGGACGACGGCAGGAGGACACGGGTGGCCCAGCGGCGCCTGGTGTCGATGGACGCCCCGCATCTGGCCGCTCTGGAGACCACCTTGGTGCCCGAGGGCTGGAGCGGGACCGCGGTCGTCAGGTCCGCCCTGGACGGGAGGGTGGCCAACCGCGGCGTGGCGCGCTACCGCGACCTGAACGGAGGTCACCTCCACCCGCTGGGCACCGGCTCCGACGGACCCGGCCTCGACTGGCTGCGCTGCCGGACCCTGTCCTCGGGCGTCGAGGTCGCGCTCGCCTCCCGGACCCTGGTCTCCCAGGGGCCCCGGCCCGTGGCCAGCGAAAGCCCCGCGGGCGACGGCTGGGCGGCCACCGACCTGACCCTGGACCTGAGGAGCGGTGAACAGACCACCGTGGAGAAGACGGTGGCCCTGTACACCTCGCGCGACCGCGCCGTCGGCGACATCCTGGACGCGGCCCGCGACACCCTGGAACGGGCGGGCGGATTCGACGAACTGCTGAGCCGACACACCACCGCCTGGCACCACCTGTGGCGGTCCTGCGCGCTGGAGGCCGGGGACGAGGAGGAGCAGCGTGTGCTCAACCTGCACCTCTTCCACCTCCTGCAGACGCTGTCGCCCCACACGGCCGACCTCGACACGGGTGTGCCGGCGAGGGGCCTGCACGGTGAGGCCTACCGGGGACACGTCTTCTGGGACGAGCTGTTCGTCCTCCCCTTCCTCAACCTCCGCTTCCCCGAGACCGCGCGCGCCCTGCTGCGCTACCGGTGGCGCAGACTTCCCCAGGCGCGGGCCATCGCCCGCGCCGAGGGGCTGAGGGGCGCGCTCTTCCCCTGGCAGAGCGGGAGCGACGGCCGTGAGGAGTCCCAGCGGACACACCTCAACCCCGTCTCGGGGAGGTGGATCCCCGACCACTCGCACCTGCAGCGCCACGTCGGGCTCGCCGTCGCCTACAACGTCTGGCAGCACCACCAGGCCACCGGCGACACCGCCTTCCTGACCGGGTTCGGCGCTGAGCTGCTGTTGGAGGTCGCCCGCGCCTTCGCGGACATGGCCGTCTACGACAAGGCTTTGGACCGCTACGTGATCCGCGGTGTGATGGGCCCCGACGAGTACCACGACGGCTACCCCGGCCGCGAGGACCCCGGTCTGGACGACAACGCCTACACCAACCTCATGGCGGTGTGGGTCATGCTGCGGGCGCTGGACACCCTGCGGGCGCTGCCGGGCCCGAGCCGCAGGGACCTGGAGGAGTCCCTCGGGCTGGACGCGGACGAGGTCGAGCGGTTCGAGACCCTCACCCGCAAGATGCGCGTCCCCTTCCACGAGGGGGTCATCAGCCAGTTCGCCGGTTACGAGGACCTGGAGGAACTCGACTGGCGGGCCTGCCGCGGCGTCCGGCGCCTGGACCGCTTCCTGGAGGCCGAGGGCGACAGCTGCAACCGGTACAAGGCTTCCAAGCAGGCCGACGTGCTGATGCTGTTCTTCCTGCTCCCCGCCGAGGAGATCTCCTACATGCTGCGCCGCCTCGGCTACACCTACGACCCGGGGCTCATCCCCCGCACGGTCGACTACTACCTCGCACGCACCTCGCACGGATCGACGCTCAGCTCCGTGGTGCACTCCTGGGTGCTGTCCCGTACCAACCGGGAGGAGTCCTGGGACTTCTTCCGCAGGGCGCTGAGCACCGACGTCGACGACGTCCAGGGCGGGACCACGGCCGAGGGCATCCACCTGGGAGCCATGGCGGGCACCGTCGACATCCTCACCCGGTGCTACACCGGCCTGACCACACGCGGTGGAGCCCTGCACCTGAGCCCGCTGCTGCCCGCCGAACTGGACCGTCTCTCCTACGATCTGCGCTACCACGACCACTGGGAGGTGGGCGTGGACGTGCGCCGCGACCACGTACGGGTCACCCTGCCCCCCCTGGACGGGCCACCCGTCCGGGTCCGCGTCAAGGAACGCTGCGCCCTGGTCACCCCCGGCTCGTCCTGCGTCCTACCCCTGCGGTGACCGGGTCGGCGGAGCGCTCCCACCGGAGTGCACGCGAGCGACGACCACCGGGACGGGGCTGCGGTGCAGCACTTTCTGGCTGACCGAGCCCAGCAACAGCCCCCGGAAGCCCCCCGTGCCGCGGGAGCCGACGACGACCACGTCGGCGGCGCCCGCTGCCTCGACGAGGGCGCGGGACGGGTGGTCGTGGCGTACGAGGACCAGGATCCGGACCGCGACTCCCCCGGTCCGCTCGTCGCGGGCCTCGTCCACCATGCGGTGCATCCGTCTCTCGGCGTGCAGCATCACGGCCTCCGGTCCGACCAGGTCCAGCGTCAGCTGGCCCACCGCCTCCGCCGAGGGGAGGATGTGCAGGACGGTCAGGCGCGCGCCGCGCCGGGCTGCCTCCCCCAGCGAGAACCGCAGGGCGGCGTCGGAGTCGGGGGAACCGTCCACACCCGCCACCACGCGGCCGCACCGCTCCAAGGACGCCTGCGGCGGCACCACCGCCACGGGGCACGCGGCATAGGCGCACACACGGGGTCCCACCGCCTCCGGCGGGAACCTCAGGGCGTCCGGCCCCCGCGAGCCCACGACGACCAGGGAGGCCCGACGCGACGCGGCTACCAGCGCGGCGGACGGATCGGCTCGCACGGACTCGGTGCGGACCGGGAGTCCGGGGTGGTCCCGGGCCGCCTGGGCGGCTTCCTCCGCCGGAGCGTTCTCCGCCCCGCCGCCCCCGTGGCCGAAGAGCGACGTCCGGAGGCGGACGAACGGCTCTCCGGCGTGCTCCGCGCCCTCCGCGTGCACGACGACCAGCTCCGCCCCCCGGTCGGCGGCCTCCGAGGCGGCCCAGCCCACCACCGTCCGGTCCCCGGAGGTGTGGCCGACACCGACCACGACCGGCCCGCCCGCTTCCCCGGCGGTGTCCACGCCCTTCCCGACCACGGCGCTCCTCCTCAATCACCCGAACGGCGGTGCGGCACGACGCCGCTCCGAGGGCGCAAACGGCGGTGCGCGACCGTCGCACCGGACCGCCGGTGTCGTCCTGCCCGGTGACGCGGCCTCCCCGCGGGTTCTCCGGAAAGCGGTCCCGGGATCAGTCCTCGCCCATCCCCGAGCGGGAACGCGCCACGACCACCGGCACGCGGGCGTGGTGCAGCACCGTCTGGCTGACCGACCCCAGCAGGAGGCCGGCGAAACCACCGCGTCCCCGCGAACCGACGACGATGAGGTCGGCTTTCCCGCCCTTGACCAGCAGCGCGTGGGCGGCCTGGTCCTGAACGACGTCGACCCTCACCCGAACGTCTCCGGTCCGCCCGGTACGGGCCTCGTCGACCAGGGCGCGGACGTGTTCGTCGGCGCGCGAGACCAGGTACTCGCGGACCTCGGTGTGGGAGGCGGGGTCCAGCGCCGTGACGTCGACGGGGGTCGGTATCTCCCAGGCGTGTACAGCCACGAGTTCGGCACCGGTGCGGGCCGCCTCGTCCAGGGCGAAGCGCAGCGCGGCCTGTCCGCCCGCCGAACCGTCCAGGCCGACCACGACGCGTCCGCGCTCCCCCCGGACGAGGGGCTCCCCTCCGCCGACCGCCTCGTCGGGGCCCGGCACCACGGCGACGGAGCATGCCGCGTGCGCGCTGACGCGGATGCTCACCGAGCCCAGGAACACCGAGGCGGCGCCTCCCAGGCCGCGTGAGCCCACGACGGCCATCTCAGCCGACCGCGAGGCCGCGAGCAGGGCGCGGGTCGGATCCAGTCTGGAGACCTCGGTGCGCAGTCCCAACCCGGGACGGATCCGCGCGACGTGGTCGACGGCTTCCCGGAGCAGGCGCTCGGCCCGGTCCGCGAGCTCCGGTGTGGGCGGCACCCGCCCCGTGAAACCCAGCGGCGCGCTGACCACGGGCATGCCCAGCGCGTGCAGCACCAGCAGCTCCAGACCGCGGTCGGCCGCCGCTCGGGCCGCCCAGTCCAGTGCCGCGCGGCTCCCCGGCGAGCCGTCCACACCCACGACGATCCCCTCCGTGCCGCCGCGTGCCCGGACGTCCTCTTCGTTGGTGGTACCCATGGACGCGGTCCTCTCCTCGAAGGCGCGTCCACGGGACGCGCTCTGCGTCGGTGGGCGGGCGCTCAGCGAACGCCCCGAACCCGCGGCTGCCCTGGGCGGGACACCGCCGTGTACCCGTGCCTTCGAGCCTGCCAGGAAACACTCCGGGTAGTCAGGGCCGTCGTACCCCGCGTGCCGCGACCTTCGTCCCGTTCGGTCCGCGATGGCGGCGGACCGCGTGAGGGGGAAGCGCCCGACCCGTTGCGGGGGCCCGCTGGACCCTCCCCCCTCCGCCACCGGCCCGGTACGCGGTGGGGCGGGCCGCACTTCTCGATCCGGTGCGACCGTGCGGGGGGCCGTGCGGGCGGACCCCGTCCCCGACCCCGGTCTGTCGCCATGTCGACTCGTCTCCAGCCCGCGCCCCGCCGGGGAGGGGTGTACCGAGAGGCCTCGGAAGGCCCGGCGCGCCCCCTGCCTCCGTGCCCGTCCGCGCACTCCGGCCCCGAGGTGCCGGGCTCCTCCGCTCCGGGGGCGGCGGGCGACCGGCCCTTGGCAACCCCCTGAACGGTGCGTACGGCCCTGCGCGCCGCACCCTAGGACCCTGGTCAGCACGATCGCCTGTCGGCAGGATCGGGTGGTGACGGCGCGGTCGAGGGGCAGCGGCCCGCCGGGGGGAGGTGTCCGACATGAGCCGCGGTGCGCGCATGGCGTTCCGGTGCTGGTGAGCGCTCGTGGACAGGCCACAGGAGAACGCGCCGTTCCCGTCCGAGCGGGTGGCGAGCGGCCTGACGTCCCAGGAGGCCGCGGCGCGTCTGCGCCGCGAGGGAGCCAACGTACTCCCCTCGGCCCGCCGTCCGCCGCCGATCCTGCTGCTGTCACACGAGCTGACGCACTTCTTCGCCCTGCTGCTGTGGGCGGCCGCGTTGCTGGCCGTGGTCGGGGGCATGCCTCAGTTGGGTGCCGCGATCGTGGTCGTCATCCTGGTGAACGGTGGTTTCGCGTTCGTTCAGGAGTACCGTGCCGACCGAGCGGGGCAGCGCCTTCGGGAGATGATGCCCGCCACCGCCCTCGTGGTCCGTGACGGGGGCCGCTGTCCGGTCGACGTCACCGGGCTGGTCACGGGCGACCTCGTCGTTCTCCAGGCGGGCTCCCGGATCCCGGCCGACATACGCCTGGTGTGGACTCACGGTCTGGCCGTCGACGAGTCTCCGCTGACGGGCGAGAGCACGCCGGTCCGCCCCCGGGAACCGGGCGAGGTCCACGCCGGGACGTACGCGCTGGAGGGCGAGGCGGAGGGGGTGGTGACCGCCACGGCCGGACGCACCCGGTTGGGCGGGATCGCCGCCCTCTCGCGCGAGGCGCGCAGACCGCCCAGCCCCCTGGCACTGCGCCTGCGGCGGGTGGTCGCCGTCATCTCGGTCATCGCGGTCGGCGTCGCCCTGTTCTTCTGCGCGGTCTTCCTCCTGCTGGGAGCGGCCCCCTCCCAGGCGTTCCTGCTGAGCGTGGGCGTAGCGGTGGCTCTGGTGCCGGAAGGCCTGCTGCCCACTGTCACGCTGTCCCTGGCGCGTGCCGCGCATCGCATGTCCCGTTCCCGAGCCCTGGTCAGACACCTGGAATCGGTGGAGACGCTGGGTTCGGCGACGTTCATCTGCACCGACAAGACGGGGACGCTCACCCGCAACGAGATGGAGGCGGTACGGGTCTGGACCCCCTCCGGCGCGGTGGACGTACACGGCGAGGGGTACGAGCCGCGGGCCCGGGTGACCGGCGGGGAGGAACAGCTGAGAGCGGCGCGGCTGCTGGCACAGGCCGCCGCCCTGAGCTCGCCGAACGGGGTCACCCTGGCCGAGGGCCGCCACCGGCCGGTCGGCGACCCGATGGAGGCGGCCCTGCACGCCTTGGCCGCCCGTACGGGTGCGGACACCGCCAGGGGGGTGGACCGGTACTTCCCGTTCGACCCCAGGCGCCGCCTGTCCTCGGCGGTGGTCGGCGACCAGGTCTACGTCAAGGGCGCGCCCGACTCGCTGCTGCCCCTGTGCGGTCCCGTCCGGGGAGCCGGGGCCGCGCTGGCGTCCATGACCGGCGGCGGGTTGCGCGTTCTGGCCGTCGCCCGGCGGCGGGCCGACCGCATGCCGCGGGACGCACGGGAGGCGGAGAGCGGACTGGTGCTGCTCGGACTGGTGGGTTTGGAGGACCCGCCGCGCGAGGGGGTGCGCGACGCGATAGCCCGGTGCCGGACGGCGGGGGTGCGGGTGGCCATGGTGACCGGGGACCACCCGGACACGGCACTGGCCATCGCACGGGAGGTCGGGCTGGTCGCGGGGGCCCCGTACGTCGTCAGCGGGCGGTCGCTGCCCGAGCGTGAGGAGGACCTGGGGCGGCTGCTGGACCACGACGGGGCAGTGTTGGCCCGGGTGACCCCAGAGGACAAACTCCGTATCACCGCAGCCCTGCAGCGGCGCGGGCACGTGGTGGCGATGACCGGAGACGGCGTCAACGACGGGCCAGCGCTGCGCCGCGCCGACATAGGCGTGGCGATGGGCGCCTCCGGCACCGACGTCGCCCGTGAGGCCTCGGACCTGGTTCTGCTGGACGACCACTTCGCGACGATCGTGACCGCGATCGAGCTGGGCAGGTCCACCTTCGCCAACGTCCGCCGGTTCCTCACCTACCACCTGGTCAGCAACGTCGCCGAACTCACCCCCTTCCTGGCCTGGGCCGCGAGCGGAGGGGACTTCCCCCTCGTCCTGGGCGTCCTGCAGATCCTCGCCCTCGACATCGGGACGGACCTGCTGCCCGCGCTGGCGCTGGGAGCCGAACCGCCCAACGCCCGCACCATGGCCACGGGCCCGCCGAGAGGCGCGCTGATCGATCGCCGCCTGGTGGCCCGGGTATTCGGGGTGCTGGGTCCGGTCGAGGCCGCCGCGGCCCTGGGCGCGTGCACCGCCGTCCTGTGGAGCGGCGGATGGCGCTGGGGGCAGGACCCCGGGACGGAACTGCTCACCGCGGCCTCGGGCGCGGCCTTCGCCGCCGTGGTGCTGGGGCAGATGACCGTCTCCCTGGCCTGTCGCAGCGAGACGGTTCCGGTCGGCTCCCTCCCGCTGCGGACGAACCGGATGCTGGGCTGGGCCATCGCGTCCGAAATCCTGATACTGGCGGTCTTCCTGACCGTTCCCCCCTTCCCGGCGCTGCTGGGCGGAACACCGCCGCCACCGCTCGGTTGGGCCGTGGCCGCGTGCGCCGTTCCGGCGCTGGTACTGGTGGACCTGGCGCACAAGCGGATGACCGGAGCGCGCGCCGCCGAGCCGTCCGTCCGCGCCGACGGGCGGCGAACGGGCCGCTGACGGGCGGTCGTGCAGGTGGTCCGCCCGGCCCGCGGGGCGCCTCCGGGCCGCCGTGCCCGCGGGACGGACCGGGTTCGGGGCCGCCCCTGCGGGGCCCGCGCGGCGCGGTGCCCGCCGCCCGAGATCCCGAACCGTCCACCCCTCCCGTGGTCCCCGGGGGTGGGGGGACGAAAGGAACGGGTCCCCGTGTCCGAACGTCCCGCTACCGGGGGCCGTCCGTGCCGCACGCCGCACACGGACCCGGGGCAGTACCCGGGGGAAGAGGCAATCCGGTGGGACCGGCCAGTGGAGGACCCCATGAACCCGACCGTGGGCGACCTGATGACCGAGCACGTGTTCGCCGCCCGGGAGGACACCAGGTACAAGGACCTCGCCGCCTTCATGCACCGCAACCACGTCAGCGCGCTACCGGTGGTGGACGTCGGCAACCGAGTGGTCGGCGTCGTCTCCGCGGCCGACCTGTTGGCCGAGATCGCCGGTACCGGGGGCGGGCGCGGCCACGTGTCGGAACCCCTCAGGGAGCGGGCCGACGGCGGCGCCCGTGCCACCGCCCGGGACCTGATGACGTCCCCGGCCGTCACCGTCACGGGCGACGCGCCGCCGCGTGGGACGGCGGCCCTCATGCGCGACCGAGGGATCAAGCGGGTGCCCGTGGTGGACGGTGACGGACGTCTCGTGGGCATCGTGAGCCGTTCCGACCTGCAACGCGTGTACGAGGTCGACGACGACGAACTCCGCCGGATCGTGGACGGTGAGGTCGTGCGCGGACGGCTGGGGCTGACCCGCGTGGAGACCGCTGTTCACCGGGGGACGGTCGTCCTGACCGGTCAGGTCCCCCACCGCTCCGACATCCCGAGTCTGGTGCACGCCGTACGCGTCGTCGAGGGCGTGGTCCGCGTCGACTGCCGTCTGTCCTACGAGCACGACGACCTTGCGGCGCTGGGGCCGGCGGCGTGACGGCCGACCCGGTCCGGAGGAGAAGCGGGGGGAGGAACCCATGACCGCTGGGGACTACGTCGTCCGCCTCGATGAGGTCGGCCTGTCCGATCTGGCCCGGGTCGGCGGAAAGAACGCATCACTCGGTGAGATGATCCGGTGCCTCTCCGGCGAGGGGATCGCCGTGCCGGGAGGCTTCGCCACCACCGCCGCCGCGTACCGGCGTTTCCTCGGGGCCAATCGGATCACGGACCGGATAGCCGGGCACCTCGGACGCCTGGACCGAGGCGCGCCCGTCGCCGAGGTGGGGGCCGCCGTGCGGAGGCTCATCCTCGACGGGGACTTCCCGGGGGATCTACGGGCCGCGATCCTGGACTCCTACGCGGGGCTCGCGGGTCCGGGCGGGGACGAGCGCCCCTCGACCGCGGTACGCAGCAGCGCGACCGCCGAGGACCTCCCGGGAGCCAGCTTCGCCGGGCAGCAGGACAGCTTCCTCAACGTGGTGGGTGACCGTGCGCTGCTCGAGGCGTGCAAGCGCTGCTACGCGTCCCTGTTCAACGACCGGGCCATCGGCTACCGCCGGGACCGGGGCTTCGACCACCTGTCCATCGCCCTGTCAGTCGGCGTGCAGCCCATGGTCCGGGCGGATCTCGCGTGCGCGGGTGTCGCCTTCACCGTGGACACCGAGACCGGTTTCCCCCACAACGTTGCGATCAGCGCCGCCTACGGGCTCGGCGAGGGGGTCGTGAGCGGAGCGGTCGACCCCGACCAGTACACCGTCTTCAAGCCCGCGCTGGGCACTCCCGGCACGGTCCCCCTCATCTCGCGATCCCTCGGAGGCAAGGAACAGAGAACGGTCTACGCGGATAGCGGCCAGGGCGTACGGGCGGTCCCCACGCGTCCCGAGGAGAGGCGCGCGTGGGCGCTCGGCACGGACGAGGTGCTCACCCTGGCCCGTTGGGCTGTGGCCATAGAGGACCACTACGGCACCCATATGGATATCGAGTGGGCCAAGGACGGCCTGGACGGTCGTCTCCTCGTGGTCCAGGCGCGGCCGGAGACGGTGCATTCCCAGCGGTCGGCCGCCGCGGTACGCCGCTACCGGCTGACCGGGGCGGGCCGACCGCTGGTCACCGGACAGGCCGTGGGCGAGGCCGTCGCCGCCGGTCCCGCGTGCGTGCTGCGCGGTCCCGAGGACATCGGCCTGTTCCGGCCCGGATCGGTGCTCGTCACGGCCGTGACCGCTCCCGACTGGGAGCCGGTGATGAGGCGGGCCGCGGCCATCGTGACCGACCACGGGGGCCGCACCTCGCACGCGGCCATCGTCAGCCGAGAGCTCGGGCTGCCCGCTGTGGTGGGAACCGGGGAGGCCACCCGGCTCGTCCGGTCAGGGCGGGAACTCACCGTCTCCTGCGCCGAAGGTGCCACCGGTCGCGTCTATCCGGGGTTGTTGGAGTACGAGAGCCGGGAGGTCGACATGGACGCGATCCCGGCCACGCGCACGGCCGTGCGCCTCAACCTGGCCGACCCCGACGCCGCTCTGCGCTGGTGGCGCCTCCCCGCGGACGGGGCCGGGCTGGTGCGTATCGAGTTCGTGGTGAGCACGCTGATCCGGGTCCATCCCATGGCGCTGCTGCACCCCGAAAGGCTGGACGCGGCGGACCGCACGCGTGTCGCGTCGGCGTTCTCGGGATACCCGGACGGCCCCGCCTTCTTCGTCGACCGCCTGGCTCAGTCGATCGCCCTGATCGCCGCCTCGCGCTGGCCCGATCCCGTCCTCGTGCGCACCAGTGACTTCAAGTCCAACGAGTACGCCCGTCTGCTCGGCGGGCGTCCGTTCGAGCCCCATGAGGAGAACCCCATGATCGGCTGGCGTGGAGCCAGCCGTTACCACGGCCCGGGTTACGGAGAGGCCTTCGCCTTGGAGTGCCGGGCCATCGCGCGGGTGCGCACCCTCATGGGCCTCGGCAACGTCGAGGTGATGATCCCGTTCTGCCGGACGCTGACCGAGGCCGACCTCGTGCTGTCGACCATGGCGGATGCCGGTCTGCGCCGCGGTGACGACGGCCTGCGGGTCCACGTGATGGCCGAGATCCCCGCCAACGTCGTGCTGGCCACCGAGTTCGCGGACCGCTTCGACGGGTTCTCCGTGGGCAGCAACGACCTCACCCAGTTGACCCTGGGGGTGGACCGGGACTCCGACCTGCTCGCGGACGTGTTCGACGAACGGGACCCGGCGGTGGTGCGGAGCATCGAGCGTCTGATCGCCGACGCCCACGCGGCCGGCAGGACCGTGGGAGTGTGCGGCCAAAGGCCCGGGGACGATCCGGAGTACGCGGGCCTCCTGGTCGAAGCGGGGATCGACTCGGTGTCGGTGGCGCCCGACAGCTTCCCCGGGGTCAAGGAGAACATCGCCTCGGCGGAGCGGAGGAGCGGCCACTAGCCCCGCTGCCTTCACCTGTGCGCACGCCCCTTCCTCGCGCGACCTCCGGCGGGAGGGTCCGACCGGAGCGCTCCGACCCGCCCGGCCGGACTCCTCCCCGAGCGCAAGCGACTCGGCGCCGTGTCGACTCGTCGATCCGCCGACATGTCGTCCGCCTGGCACCGAACCGTGGCTGGTCACGGGCCGCGAGGCACCGTCAGTACCCTTCATCTAACCGACCGTTCGGTCAGGTCATGGCTTTCGAGCTGGGAAAAGTAGCCCCCGGTGTAGAAAGTGCCTTGAGTCACATGACATGGTGTCCTGGGGCTCAGTCCGGTGCCGGACATGTCCTTCCTGCCGCTTGTGCGACTGGAGGGGCGGGTGATTGTCACCGCGACTGCCGATACCAGGAGCCCAAGAGCGGAACCCGACCCCCGGTCGGCAGAGAACATACGGAGCACCAATGGCAACTTCCGACTCGACGGCCCCAGGGCCGGGCAGCACGATCGAGACCGGGGAGCGGCGGCGCGTCCTCGCCGGGACCATGGTCGGCACCACCATCGAGTGGTACGACTTCTTCATCTACGCGCAGGCCGCCGGCCTCGTGCTCGCGCCCCTGTTCCTGTCGCCGCTGACCGAGGACAGCCCCGGCCTGGCCCAGATCCTGTCCTTCGCGACCATCGGCATCTCCTTCCTCTTCCGGCCGCTCGGCGCGATCGTCGCGGGCGCCCTCGGGGACAGGTTCGGCCGCAAACGCGTGCTCGTGGCGACCCTGGTCATGATGGGACTCGCCACCTGCCTGATCGGCGTGCTGCCCACCTACGCCCAGATCGGTGTGGCCGCGCCCGTCCTGCTGATCGTCCTGCGCATCCTCCAGGGCTTCTCCGCGGGCGGCGAGTGGGGCGGCGCGGCGCTGATGTCGGTGGAACACGCGCCGGTCGGCAAGCGCGGCTTCTTCGGTGCCTACCCGCAGATCGGCGTTCCCTGCGGCATGATCCTGGCGACCTTCGTCGTCTGGGTGATCACCGCGTCCATCGGCCCGGAGGCGTTCCTGGAGTGGGGCTGGCGCATCCCCTTCCTCCTGTCCTTCCTGCTGATCATCGTCGGCCACCTCATCCGCAAGTCCGTGGAGGAGTCCCCGGTCTTCAAGCTCATGCAGGCGCGCAGGGCCGAGGCCTCCGCCCCGCTGGGCCGCCTGTTCCGCAATCACACCCGTGAGGTCGTCCTCTCCGCGCTGATCTTCATCGCCAACAACGCCGCCGGGTACCTCGTCATCGCCTACCTGGCGACCTACGCCTCCCGGCCGGTCGAGGACTTCGGCCTCGGCATGGACCGCGGCCCCGTGCTCCTGGCGACCACCCTCGCCTCGTTCGGCTGGCTCATCTCCACGCTCTACGGCGGCATCCTGAGCGACAAGCTCGGCCGGGTGCGGACCTTCCAGCTCGGCTACGTGCTGCTGGCCGCCTGGTCCGTGCCGATGTGGTTCATGGTCGACACGGGCAACATCTACCTGTACTTCGCGGGCGTCTTCGTCTTCACGCTCACCCTGGGCCTGAGCTACGGCCCCCAGTCGGCGCTGTACGCGGAGATGTTCCCGGCCGAGGTCCGCTACTCCGGCGTGTCCATCGGCTACGCCCTCGGCGCGATCCTCGGCGGCGCCTTCGCGCCCACGATCGCCGAGCTGCTGCTCACCGAGACCGGCGCCTCGTGGTCGATCGGCGTCTACATCGTCGTGGCCTGCGCGGTCTCCTTCCTGGGGGTCACCCTGGTGAAGGAGCCCAAGGGCGTGGACCTGTACGCGGACGGCACAAAGCCGTCCACGGTCGGCAAGTAGGGGGCGCGACGGGGCGGCGGACCAGGTCCGCCGCCCCGTCCTCCGTCGCCTTGTCGTCTTGTCGCCGCGTCGCCTTGCCGCTCCGTCGCCTTGTCGACCCGGGGCGCGCTCACCGCCCCCGCGACTCCGCGCGCCGGCGCGCCGGGCCCCGGCGGTTCCGGTCCAGCTCGTGGGCGGTGTTGACCAGGGCGATGTGGGACAGCGCCTGGGGGAAGTTGCCGACCAGCCGCCGCGCGCCGGTGTCGTACTCCTCCGCCAGCAGCCCCACGTCGTTGCGCAGGCTCAGCAGGTGCTCGAAGATCCCCCGGCCCTCGTCCGCGCGGCCCTGGAGGACGAGGTTGTCCACCAGCCAGAACGTGCAGGGCAGGAACACCCCCTCACCGGGAGGCAGGCCGTCCACGTGCCGGGTCCCCTCGTCCATGGAGTAGCGCTGGACCAGACCGCCGCTGCACAGCTCCCGCCGGACGGAGTCCACCGTCCCCCGCATGCGCTCGTCGGTGGCCGGGAGGAAGCCGACGGCGCTCGCCATCAGGAGCGAGGCGTCCAGGGACGCGGAACCGTAGTACTGGGTGAAGGTCCGCCGACCGGGGTCGTACCCGTGCTCGCACACGTCCCGGAAGATCTCCCCGCGCAGGCGCTTCCAATCGTCCACCGGGCCCTCCATCCCGAACCTCTCCACAGCGCTTACGGCCCGGTCCGCCGCGGTCCACGCCATGACCTTGGAGTGCGTGAAGTGCCGCCGGGGCCCGCGCATCTCCCAGATCCCGTTGTCGGGCTCCCGCCAGTGCGACTCCAGGAAGTCCATCAGGTGCCGCTGGAGCTGCCAGGCCGGCTCACGCGGCGGGATGCCGTGCTCCCTGGCCTGGTGGAAGACGTCCATCACCTCGCCGTAGACGTCGAGCTGCCACTGCCGGGCCGCCTCGTTGCCGATCCTGACGGGGCGGGCGCCCTGGTAGCCGGACAGCCAGCCCAGCTCCAGTTCGGGCAGCCTGCGCTCCCCCTCGATCCCGTACATCATCCGCATCTGCGCGGGCTCACCGGCCACCGCCCGCAGCAGCCACTCGCGCCATTCGGCCGCCTCCCGTTCGTACCCCGACTCCAGCAGCGAGAGCAGCGTCAGCGTCGCGTCGCGTATCCAGCAGTAGCGGTAGTCCCAGTTGCGCACGCCGCCCAGTTGCTCGGGCAGCGAGGTGGTGGCCGCGGCCACCATGCCCCCGCCGGGCGCGTGCGTCAGGGCCTTGAGGGTGATGAGCGACCGGACCACCGCGTCGCGGTACTCGCCCCGGTAGGCGCACCTGGACGCCCACTCCCGCCACACCCCCTCCGTGTGCCCGATGAGCGCGCCCACGTGGGGCGGGTCCGGCGCGGGGCCCCGCACCGGCGTCCACACAAGGGAGAAGTCCACGCCGTCCCCCGCGGCGACCGTGAACTCCGCGACCGGCCTGGACGGGGCCACGACCTCGAACTCCACGCCGGAGTCCAGGTAGCAGCTGTCCGGACCGGCCACCATGTGCAGCCGCCGCCCGTCCTTGCGCACCCACGGGACGACGGATCCGTAGTCGAAGCGCGGCACCGCCTCGGTCCGCATGCGCACGCGGCCCTCCACCCCCTCGACCCGGCGCACGAGACCGGTCCCGTGAGCGCTGACGGGCATGCAGTCCACGACCCGCACCGCGCCGTCCGCGCACCGGAACTCGGTCTCCAGCACCAGGCTGTCGGGGCGGTACCGCCGCGCCGAGACCCGGTGCTCCCCGAGCGGGGCCATGGTCCAGCGCCCGTTGTTCCCGTCGCCCAGCAGGGCGGCGAAGCAGGCGCCGGAGTCGAACCTGGGCAGGCACAGCCAGTCCACGCTCCCGTCCCTGCCGACCAGCGCCGACGTCCGCATGTCGCCCAGAAACGCGTAGTCCTCGATGGGCGGAGCCACGTCCCACCCCCCTTCCGTCCCCGGGCGGATGCCCGTGTCCCCCGATCCCCCGTCAGCGGTCTCCCCGCCCGCCTCCGGGCAGGAACTCCTGCGCCCTGGACACGGCGCCCCGCTCGACGACGCCGACAACCGGCCGTACCCGGTGCTGTGGGTGAGCATGCTCGCTCTCGCCACCGTCCCCGCACCCTCCCGGCACAGCCGCGCCGGGTGCCGACGCGCCCGAGCCGGGGCCGTGCGCTACCGGCCCCGGCCCCCGCGGGGACCGGGGCCGGACGACCGGGGGTCAGCGCCGGTCGAGCCATTCGTAGGCGGCGCTGGTGGCGCAGGCGTACACCGTGTGGTGCAGCAGGTCCACGCCGACCTCCTCGGCGCCCTGCTTCCAGGCCGGGGGCGCCGTGCCCGTGGCCGGGAGCGCGACCTGCTCGCCGCCCCACACCAGCGCCAGGTGCGCGGCGGCCGCCGAGGCCCCGTGCAGCCCGGCGGCGCCCAGCAGCCCCCGGACCGCCCCCCACGAGGCCCCGTAGCCCCAGTGCACCGCGGTGTTGAACCGCTGCTCGCCCGAGGGGCCCTCCGGTCGCACCCCGAGCACCTTCCCGGCGGCGTCGGCGGGCGAGGTGCTGCCTCCCCTGCCGCGCAGCCTGGCCTCGGCGGTGCTGGAGACGGTCATCGCCGCCGTGCCGACCACTCCCGCCAGCAGCCCCCTGCCCACGGCGGACGAGGTGTGCGCGAGGACCCGTGCCAGCCGTTCCACCACGCCCGCCTCAGCGCTCCACCACGTGCCGCTTGTCGGGCACGCAGTGGGTCATCGTCAGCCCCGACACGTCCCGGGGGCCGTTCTTGCCCAGGTTGGCCATGCGCTGGCGCTCCCCCTCGTCCAGGGTCTGGCTCCGCAGCGGCTCCAGGTGCGCTACGTCGTCCGGGCCGATGCCCAGCCCTTCGCCGACGCGCAGCCCCAGGTCGTCGTCGACCATGAGGAAGTGCCAGACCATCCGCTCCTGGATCGGCCGGTCGCACTGGGAGAGCTGCCCGGTGAAGTTGCGCACCAGGTCGTCGCGCTCCCACTCCTCCATCAGGGTGTACCGCTGTCCCGCCTGCTTGTAGTCGTTGGTGCGGGAGATGCGCTTGCGGGTGAGCCGCCCCCGGATCTCCGGCCCCTGCTCGTCGTGAGTGGGGTACTGCCCCTCGCGCAGGCCGCCGTTGACGGACGGCTCGTAGTTGACGTGCGGGTTCTCGCCCCCGGAGTCCTGGTGGTAGGCCATCAGGCCGTCGCGCTGGTTGGTGCGCACGTCGGCGTTCTTGGCCTGGTTCACCGGCAGTTGGAGGTAGTTGGGCCCCACCCGGTAGCGCTGCGTGTCGCTGTAGGAGAAGGTGCGCCCGACGAGCATCTTGTCGTCGGAGAAGTCCAGGCCGTCCACGAGCACGCCGGTGCCGAAGGAGATCTGCTCGTTCTCCGCGAAGTTGTTCGACACGTTCCGGTCGAGCACGATCCGCCCCACCGCCTTGGGCGGGAAGTCCTGCTCCGGCCAGGTCTTGGTGTCGTCCAGCGGGTCGAAGTCGAGTTCGGGGTGCTCCTCGTCGCTCATCATCTGCACGAGCAGCTCCCACTCGGGGTACTCGCCGCGGTCGATGGCCTCGTGCAGGTCCTTGGTCGCGTGCCCGGTCTCGTCCGCCTGGATGTTGGCGGCGTCGGCCTCGGTCATGCTGCGCACGCCCTGCTTGGGCATCCAGGTGTACTTGACCAGGACGGTCTCGCCCACGTCGTTGACCCACTTGTAGGTGTTGACGCCGAAGCCCTGCTGGTGCCGGTAGTCCGCCGGGATGCCGCGCGGGCTGAACAGGTTGACCAGCATGTGCATGCACTCTGGGGTCTGCGACATGAAGTCGAAGATGCGGTTGGGCTCCTGGCGGAAGGTCACCGGGTCCGGCTTGAGGGAGTGGATCACGTCGGGGAACTTGATGGCGTCGCGGATGAAGAACACCGCCAGGTTGTTGCCCACCAGGTCCCAGTTGCCGTCCTCGGTGTAGAACTTGACCGCGAACCCGCGCGGGTCGCGCGCGCACTCCGAGGAGTCCCTGCTTCCGATGACCGTGGAGAAGCGCAGCGCTATGTCGGTCCGCTTCCCCTTGCCCTGGAAGAGCTTGGCGCGCGTGTAGCGGCTGATCGGCTCGTCGCCCCACGCGCCGTAGGACTCGAAGTAGCCGAACGCGGTCACCCCGCGCGCGTGCACCACCCGCTCCGGGATGCGCTCCCGGTCGAAGTGGCTGATCTTCTCCAGGAACTGGTAGTTCTCCAGCGTCGCCGGACCCCGATCGCCGACCGTGCGCTGGTTCTGGTTGTCGTAGACCGGGTGCCCCTGCCGGTTCGTGAGCACCTCGCGGTCGTCTCCCGGCGCGGATCCCTGGCTGGATACGTCGGTCATGGAACTGGCCCCCCACCACGTCGTCGTGATCCCTGTCCCGGTGCCCCCTGCCCACTGCCGCGGTGCCGGACGCGCGGCGGGGGAAGTTCTTACCAACTGGAGGGAGTACCGCGACCCTCCCTCCGCCGGGGAAGTCCGGAAAAGGGGGGTTCGGCCTTCTCCTCCCCGGTGTTTCACGTGAAACACCGCTGTCCGGGCCGCGTCACAAACGCCCCATGGAACCGCCACGGACGGCGTGTCCCCGCCCGCCCGGAGCCGCGCCCGGCGCACGGTGGGAATTCCGGACCCATGCTCCCCCTCGTCCGTGGGTAGCGGCAGGCCTGGAGACCATCGACGGGCCCCGGGCCCGGGGCGGAGGCGAGCATGGGCGTGCGCACGTGGATCGAGTCGTGGCCGGTGTACCGGCAGTTCACGGGGGACGACCCGACGGGACGCGGGGCCGCCGCGAAGTCCCGCCGGTCGGAGAACCTCAGGTCCCGCACCGAGGAGGCCGACCGGGTCGTGAAGTCGGTCTGCCCCTACTGCGCGGTGGGATGCGGGCAGAACGTCTACGTCAGGGACGAGAAGGTCGTCCAGATCGAGGGTGACCCGGACTCGCCGATCAGCCGCGGGCGGCTGTGCCCCAAGGGTTCGGCCAGCCTCCAGCTCACCACCGGCTCCGCGCGCGAGGAGAAGGTCCTGTACCGGCGCCCCTACGGCACCGAGTGGGAGGAGATCGACCTCGACACAGCCATGCGGATGGTCGCCCACCGCGTGGTCCGCACGCGCGAGCAGACCTGGGAGAGGGAGCACGAGGGGCAACGGGTGAACCGCACGCTGGGGATCGCCAGCCTCGGCGGCGCCACACTCGACAACGAGGAGAACTACCTCATCAAGAAGCTCCTGACCTCGCTCGGCGTCGTCCAGGTGGAGAACCAGGCCCGCGTGTGCCACAGCTCCACGGTCGCCGGGCTCGGGACGTCCTTCGGGCGCGGCGGGGCGACCATGTTCCTCCAGGACCTGCAGAACTCCGACTGCATCGTCATCGAGGGGTCCAACTTCGCCGAGGCCCACCCGGTCGGCTTCCAGTGGGTCATGGAGGCCAAGGCCCGCGGCGCGGTGGTCATCCACGTCGACCCCCGCTTCAGCCGCACCAGCGCGCTCGCCGACATGCACGTGCCCATCCGCGCGGGCACCGACATCGCCTTCCTCGGCGCGATCATCAACCACGTCCTCACCGAGGAGAAGTACTTCCCCGACTACGTGCGCGCCTTCACCAACGCCGCCACGATCGTCGGCGAGGACTTCCAGGACACCGAGGACCTGGACGGCCTGTTCTCCGGCTTCTCGGAGAAGGACAAGAGCTACGACGCCAGCACCTGGAGCTACGAGGGCGCGGAGGTCGCCGCCGCCTCCGGCAACCGCAACCAGTTGTTCGAGGAGCGGCTTGAGGAGAGCCTCGGCACCAGCCGCTCCGGGCGGCCCGAGCAGCAGGGGTCGGGCGGCGCGGTCATCCGGGAGAAGCCCAGGGAGGACCCGACGCTCACCGACCCGCGCTGCGTGTTCCAGGTCCTCAAGCGCCACTACGCGCGCTACACGCCGGAGCTGGTCGAGCAGGTCTGCGGCATCCCGCGGGAGACCTTCCGGAGGGTGTGCGACCACCTCACCGAGAACTCCGGCCGGGACCGCACCAGCGCCTTCTGCTACGCCGTGGGCTGGACGCAGCACACGGTCGGCTCCCAGTACATCCGGGCCGCCTCCATCCTCCAGTTGCTGCTGGGCAACATCGGCCGCCCGGGAGGGGGCATCCAGGCGCTGCGCGGACACGCCAGCATCCAGGGCTCCAGCGACGTGCCGACCCTGTTCGACCTGCTGCCGGGCTACCTGCCGATGCCCCACGCGCACGAGGAGCAGTCCCTGGAGACCTACGTCCTGGCCGCGGGCAACCCCAGGAAGGGGTTCTGGGACGGGATGCGGGCGTACACCGTCAGCCTGCTCAAGGCCTGGTGGGGCGAGCACGCGACGGCCGGGAACGACTACTGCTTCGGCCACCTGCCCCGGCTCACCGGCTCCCACAGCCACTACGACACCGTGATGGGGCAGATCGCCGGTAAGTGCAAGGGCTACTTCCTCATGGGCGAGAACCCCGCCGTGGGTTCGGCCAACAGCAGGGCCCAGCGCATGGGCATGGCCGAGCTGGACTGGCTGGTCGTGCGCGACTTCTCGCTGATCGAGAGCGCCACCTGGTGGAAGGACGGGCCGGAGATCGAGTCCGGCGAGATGCGCACCGAGGACATCGGCACCGAGGTGTTCTTCTTCCCGGCCGCCGCGCACACCGAGAAGTCGGGCACCTTCACCAACACCAACCGGCTGCTCCAGTGGCACGACCGGGCCGTCAGCCCGAGCGGGGACCAGCGCAGCGACCTGTGGTTCATGTACCACCTGGGCCGCGGGATCCGCGGCATCCTCGCCGGCTCCGACGACCCCAAGGACCGCCCCGTCCTCGACCTCACCTGGGACTACCCCCTGGAGGAGGACGGCGAGCCCGACGCCGCCGCGGTCCTGCGCGAGATCAACGGCCACGACGCCGAGGGCCGCCCGCTCAACGTCTACACGGAGCTGCGCGACGACGGGTCGACCTCGTGCGGCTGCTGGATCTACTGCGGCGTCTTCAAGGACGGGGTCAACCAGGCGGCGCGCAGGAAGCCCCACACAGAACAGGACTGGATCGCCGGGGAGTGGGCCTGGGCGTGGCCGGACAACCGGCGCGTCCTGTACAACCGCGCCTCCGCCGACGAGAACGGGGAGCCCTGGAGCCCCCGCAAGAGCCTCGTGTGGTGGGACGCGGAGCGGGGGCGCTGGGTCGGGCACGACACCCCCGACTTCGAGAGCCGCAAGGCCCCCGACTACGTGCCGCCGGAGGACGCCGAGGGCGTCGCGGCGCTGACCGGTCGGGACGCCTTCGTCATGCAGGCCGACGGCAAGGGATGGCTGTACGCGCCCGCGGGCCTCAACGACGGCCCGATGCCCACGCACTACGAACCGCAGGACACCCCGTTCGAGAACCCGCTGTACGGGCACCAGCGCAACCCGACGCGCCTGCTGTACCCGCACGAGTACAACCGCTACCACCCCGCCCCCGGCACGCCCGGCTCCGACGTCTTCCCGTACGTGGTGACGACCTACCGGCTCACCGAGCACTTCACGGCGGGCGGGATGACCAGGTGGACGCCCTACCTGGCCGAACTCCAGCCCGAGTTCTTCTGCGAGGTCGGGCCAGAACTGGCCGAGGAGCGCGGACTGGAGCACGGCGGCTGGGCGACCGTCGTCACGGCGCGCAACGCCATCGAGGCCCGGGTCATGGTCACCGACCGGATGGCGCCGCTGCGTGTGCAGGGACGGGTGGTCCACCAGATCGGGATGCCCTACCACTGGGGGCCCAACGGATACACGACCGGGGACGCGGCCAACGAGCTGATGCCCATCGCGCTCGACCCCAACGTGCACATCCAGGAGGTCAAGGCGATCACTGCCGACATCCGGCCGGGGCGCAGGCCCCGGGGCGCCGAGCGCCTGGACCTGGTGCGCGAGTACCGGGAGCGGGCCGGAATCACGGAACAGACGGGACTGGAGGTGTGAGCGTGTCCGCGGAGAGCAACGGGAACGGCAGGCACGAGAGGGTCGGCTTCTTCACCGACACGAGCGTGTGCATCGGCTGCAAGGCCTGCGAGGTCGCCTGCAAGGAGTGGAACATGGTCCCCGAGGACGGCCTGGACTTCACGTCCATGTCGTTCGACAACAGCGGCGGGCTGAGCGCGGACACTTGGCGGCACGTGGCCTTCGTGGAACAGCGCGAGCCCCTGGGCCACCAGGACCCGGGCGTGGGGCGCCCCGGGGCCGTGGACCTGGGAATGCCCTCCTTCGAGCTGCCCGGCGCCGCCACGGGCGCCGACGAGCGCGGCGAGTTCCGCTGGCTGATGTCCTCGGACGTGTGCAAGCACTGCACCAGCGCCGCCTGCCTGGACGTGTGCCCGACCGGCTCGCTGTTCCGCACCGAGTTCGGCACGGTGGTGGTGCAGGAGGACATCTGCAACGGCTGCGGGTACTGCGTTCCGGCCTGCCCCTACGGGGTCATCGACAAGCGCGAGGAGGACGGCCGGGTCTGGAAGTGCACCCTGTGCTACGACCGGATCGGCGACGGCCTGGAGCCCGCCTGCGCCAAGGCCTGCCCCACCGACTCGATCCAGTTCGGCGACCTCGACGAACTGCGTGCGCGCGCCGAGGCGCGGGTGGCCGACCTGCACGAGGCCGGGGTCTCCTCCGCCCGCCTGTACGGCGAGGACCCCGGGGACGGGGTGGACGGCGCGGGGGCGTTCTTCCTGCTGCTGGACGAACCCGAGGTCTACGGGCTGCCGCCGGACCCGGTGGTGACCACCCGGGACCTGCCGTCGATGTGGCGGCACGCCGGTGTCGCGGCGGCGGCGCTGGTGGTCGGAGCGGCCGCGGCGTTCGTGGGGAGGCGCTGATGAGCTCGTCGGACGTGACCAAGGAGGGCATGCGCGGGCAGCGCCCCGGACGGGAGGCCGTCACGGGGGCCGCCGACGTCGTCGGGGAGGAGCAGCGCCGCGAACACGGGGAGGGGCGGCGCGGGAAGAAGGGGCGCGGCGAGCCCACGCGGGTGCCCGACGCCGAGTTCCGCTCCTACTACGGCAAGCCGGTCCTCAACCAGATCGTGTGGAAGGCCTCCGACATCGGCGGCTACCTGTTCCTGGGCGGGCTCGCCGGGGCCTCGTCGGTACTGGCCGCCGGCGCCGAGCTGACCGGCCGCCCGCGACTGGCCCGCCCCCTCAAGTACACGGCCCTGGGCGCGATCTCCGGTTCGACGGCCGCGCTCATCCACGACCTGGGGCGCCCGGAGCGCTTCCTCAACATGCTGCGGGTGGTCAAGCCGACCTCGCCGATGAGCGTCGGGTCCTGGATCCTCATGACCTACGGCCCCCTCGCCGGGGTCGCCGCGGTGACCGCCGCGACCGGGTGGTTCCCGCGGATCGGCCGGGCGGCCACCCTGGGCGCCGGGATAACGGGTCCGCTCGTGGCCACCTACACGGCGCCGCTGGTGTGCGACACCGCGGTGCCCTCCTGGCACGACGGCTACCGGTACATGCCGTTCGTGTTCGCCTCATCGGCGGCCTCGGCCGCGGGCGGGATGGGCCTGGTCGCCGCACCCCTGGCGCAGAGCGGTCCCGCGCGCCGCGCCGCCGTGGGCGGCGCCCTGGTGGAGACGGTGGTCTCCGGTGCCATGGAGCGCCAGATGGGGCTGTCCGGCGAGCCCTACCGGCAGGGGAGGGCGGGCGCCCTCATGCGCGCGGCCAGGACGCTCACCCTGGCCGGGGCGGCCGGTGCGGTGCTGGGACGCCGCAGCCGGGCGGCCTCCGCGGTGAGCGGCGCCGCCCTGCTGGCCGGTTCCGCGTGCACCCGGCTGGGCGTCTTCCAGGCTGGTAAGCAGTCCGCGGCCGACCCCAAGTACACGGTGGTGCCCCAGCGCCGCAGGCTGGCCGAGCGGGAGGCGGAGCGCGGGGGCGCCGACGCGGCCGCCGTTCCGCGGGCCCGTACGGCCGGGGGCTGAGGAGCGGCCGTCCTCCTCCCCCACCCGGGCCGCGGGGGAGGACGGCCGTGCGGCGGTCGGGCCGCCGGGCGCGGTCAGGCGTCGCGGACCCGGTCGGGGCGACCGACCAACGGGGGCTCCAGCGGCCAGGGGAGGTCGGTCCACCGGTCTGTGCGCCGCCACACGTACTCTCACTCGGCCAGGGAGCGCGGCTTCTCGTAGACGACCGCGCCGCGGAACCGATCGCGCGGACCACTTGTCCACGCCGAATGGTGTTCTGTGTCACACGATTGGACGTGTGGCCAGGAATCTGAGCGAAATACTCGACGTTTTCTTGATTTTTGCGTGGTTGTGGCGAACAGATGGCAATGAACAGCACCATGTGTCTGAACACATCTTTCTGACACTGGAGGCTGGCGCCATGGCTGATGACCGGGACCTTCTCCCCTCCGAGCAGCCGGTCCGGCTGCTCGACGAGACCGGAAGCCCGGTGGACGGGGCCGCCCTGCCGTTCCCGGACCGGGAGCGGCTGCTCGCCGCGTACACCTCCCTGGTGATCGGCCGCCGCGTCAACGACCAGGCCAGCGCCCTCGTGCGGCAGGGCCGCCTGGCCGTGTACCCCTCCTCGCACGGTCAGGAGGCCTGCCAGACGGGCGCGGCCATGGCCCTGGCGGAGGGCGACTGGCTGTTCCCGACCTACCGCGACACCGCCGCCGTGGTCGCGCGCGGGGTGGACCCGGTACAGGTGCTCACCCTGCTCAAGGGCGACTGGCACTCGGGCTACGACCCCTACGCGCACCGCGTCGCCCCGCAGGCCACGCCGCTGGCCACCCAGCTCCTGCACGCGGTGGGCGTCGCGCACGCCGCCCGCCTGCGCGGTGAGGACACCGTGGTCATGGCGTTGTGCGGCGACGGAGCCACCAGTGAGGGCGACTTCCACGAGGCGCTGAACTTCGCGGCGGTGTTCCGGGCCCCGGTCGTGTTCTTCGTGCAGAACAACGAGTACGCCATCTCCGTCCCCCTGGCCCGCCAGACCGCCGCCCCCTCGCTCGCCCACAAGGGCGTCGGCTACGGGGTGAACGCGGAACGGGTGGACGGCAACGACACCCCCGCCGTGCTCGCCGTGCTCGACCGGGCCGTGTCCGAGGCGCGGGCGGGCGGGGGCCCCCGGCTCGTGGAGGCGCACACCTACCGCATGCAGGCGCACACCAACGCCGACGACGCCACCCGGTACCGCACCCAGGAGGAGGTGGACCCCTGGGAGGCCCGCGACCCCCTGCTGCGCATGGAGGCATACCTCACCAGGAAGCGCGTCCTCACCAGGGCCCGCAGGGCGCGCATCGCCGAGGAAGCGGAGGCCGTGGCCGCCGCCATGCGCGAGGGCGTCGCCGGGGACACCGACCCCGAGCCCGCCGAGCTGTTCGCGCACGTGTTCGCCACCCCCACGCCGCAGCTCGACGAGCAGGCCGCCTTCCTGGCCGACGAACTGAGCAGAGAGGGCAACTGACATGGCGACCGACCCCACCAAGCTCTCCATGGCCCAGGCCCTCAACCGGGCCCTGCGCGACGCCATGGCCGAGGATCCGACGGTCTACGTCTTCGGCGAGGACGTCGGCCCCCTCGGCGGCGTCTTCCGCATCACCGACGGCCTCACCGCCGAGTTCGGCGAGGACCGCTGCTTCGACACCCCGCTCGCCGAGTCCGGGATCGTGGGCATGGCCGTGGGCATGGCGATGAACGGCATGCGCCCCGTGGTGGAGATGCAGTTCGACGCGTTCGCCTACCCGGCCTTCGAGCAGATCGTCAGCCACGTGGCCAAGACGCGCAACCGCACCCGCGGCCGGGTCGGGCTGCCCATGGTCATCCGCGTCCCCTACGCGGGAGGGATCGGCGGCGTCGAGCACCACTGCGACTCCTCCGAGGCCTACTACGCCCACACACCCGGCCTGACCGTGGTCACCCCGTCCACGCCCGCCGACGCCTACTTCCTGCTGCGCGAGGCGATCGCCTCCGACGACCCGGTCGTGTTCATGGAGCCCAAGAAGCTCTACTGGGGCAAGGACGAGGTCGACCTGGCCGCGCCCGAGCCGCCCGTCGGCCGCGCCGTGGTGCGCCGCCCCGGCACCGACGCCACCCTCATCGCCTACGGCCCCTCGGTGCCCACCGCGCTGGAGGCGGCCGAGGCCGCCGCCCAAGAGGGCCGCAGCCTCCAGGTGGTGGACGTGCGCTCCCTCGTCCCCTTCGACGACGCCACCGTGTGCGAGGCGGTCCGCTCCACCGGGCGCGCCGTCGTGGTCGCCGAGGCCAGCGGGTTCGCCAGCGTCGCCTCGGAGATCGTCGCGCGGGTGACCGAGCGCTGCTTCCACTCCCTGGCCGCGCCGGTGCGCCGCGTCACCGGCTTCGACATCCCCTTCCCGCCGCCGAAGCTGGAGCGCTTCCAGCTCCCGGGCGTGGACCGGATCCTGGACGCCGTCGACGACCTTCAGTGGGAGGACCAGTGACGACGCAGACCTTCGACCTCCCCGACCTGGGCGAGGGGCTCACCGAGGCCGAGGTGGTGCGCTGGCTCGTGGCCGTCGGCGACACGGTGGCCCTGGACCAGCCGATCGTGGAGGTGGAGACCGCCAAGTCGATCGTGGAGGTCCCCTCCCCCTTCGCGGGCACCGTCAGCGAGCTGCACGGCGAGGAGGGCCGGGTCATGGAGGTCGGGCGCCCCCTGATCAGCGTGACCGACGGTTCCGGGGCCGACGCCGGGGCCTCCTCCGGGTCCGCCGCCGCGAAGGCGTCGGCGGAGGGGGAGCGCTACCGCGAGGAGGAGCGCGCCGGAACGGGTTCGGGCAACGTGCTGATCGGTTACGGGACGCCGGAGGCGGCGGCTTCCGGGCGCCGTCGGCGTCCCGTAACCGATCAGCAC
>NZ_LEKI01000044.1:0-35121 GCF_001029525.1 Nocardiopsis sp. RV163
CAGGGACACGTCCGGTGCCTTTCACCGAGGGGGCGGGCCGCACACAGTGATAGCAGCGAGGGGAGGGTGCACGGGAGGGGTCGCGTCCGCCTCCGCGCAACTCGGCTCACGCGAACCCGTACGAAGCCGGTCGAAGGACCATCATCAACAGCCGGTTCGTGTCTGCCTGCAACCAGGGTTCGACCTTCCCCGTTTCTGTGACGGATGTGATCACCGCCCGCTGGCCGGCTGGCCCGCTGGCCAGACGGTCAGACGGTGAACCATCCGGTCACCACCGCGGGGCGTCCCGCTCTGAGCAGCGCCAGGCTTATCGGACCGCGGGCCAGCCCCGACAGTGCGAACCCGCCGTCCTCGCCGATCCGCAGTTCCGCCCCGGAACCCGGGCGGCGCACGCGCAGGAGCGCGTGGTCGTACTCCCCGCTGGCCAGCCCCGACAGCGAGCGCAGCCGACCGTGGGCGTGGACCCGCACGTCCAGGGTGAGGTCGCCGTGCTCGAATCGCAGGGAGGTGACCAGCGCGCCTTCCGCCTCCCCCTCCGCCGAGCGCAGCACCTCGCCCGCCGGAGACCTCTCCCCGGTCAGGGCCGCCACGTCGGCGCCGTCGTCGCCGCGGTCGAAGGCGGCCAGCGCGGCGGCGCGCCCCGCCAGGGCCGGTGCCGGATCGTCGTGGTCGCTCATGTGGGTTCCTCCAGGAGGCGGCGGAGTCTGCGGAGCATACGGCGGCGCTGGTTCGCGGCGGTCCGGGGGTGGACCCGGTCGTCGGAGGCCCCCGGGTCGGACGGGGCCGGCGGCGCGGGCAGCCCCGCGGCCCCGTCGAGGTAGCGAAGGGCGGCCCGCCGCTCTCCGGGGTCGGTGAGCCGCCGGATCGCGCGGTGCAGCTCCTGGTGCTCCTCCTTGCGCAGGTACTGCGCCTCTGGCCCCGGGTCCTGCGATAGCGCGTCCCTCCGGGTGAGGCTCTGGGGGTCGACCGGATGGTCCCGGGCGCTGTGGCGGCGCTGTCGGCCGCAGGCGTCGTGGGCGACCCTGCGCAGCCAGCCGCGGAGCCGCTCGGGGGAGTGCAGGCGGGGCAGTTGCTGGTTGAGGGTGAGCCACACCGTCTGCACCGCGTCCTCCCGGTCCGGTGCGGACAGCCGGTAGGAGCGCGCGATCGCGTTCACGACCGGCAGGTGCCTGTCCACGATGGCCTCCCACGCCCTGTGCTCGCCCCGGCAGGCGCCCCGTACGAGCTCGGCGTCGCTGGGGGCGGCGTCGGTTACGCCGGGGCCCTGGTCCGGATTGGGCCCGGCTGTATCACCGCCGGTTGTGGCCGGAACCGGCAATGGTGGGGGTGCTTCCTCCCCGGAAGAGGTCGAAAGTACGGTTTGAGGAGGTGCCTGGGTGTCATGGATGTCCTCGTGCGACTGGTCTGGCACACCCGCCCCCACTATGATCGGACTCCCGCTCGCCGGGGCTCACGCTAGCTTTCGGGGCTTTCGGAGGTGGGGGGAACGCTGGAAAAAGCAAAGTGAGCGCTGGTTCTCAAGGTGCCCTTGGGGCACAATGGGGCAAAAGCATTCAGGCGGGTATGCAACCTTCTCGTGGTACGAGGGCGTCGGGGAAGCGCACTCGTTCGTATCAGGAGGTTCGGTGTCCGCACGTGGCGTCTTGTACGTCCACTCCGCGCCGGCGGCGCTGTGCCCACACGTCGAGTGGGCGGTCGCGGGCGTCGTTGGAGTACCCGTGAAACTCGATTGGGTCGCCCAACCCGCGGCACCCGGCAACCACCGGGCCGAGCTCAACTGGCAGGGGAAGCCGGGTACCGCGGGCTCGGTCGCCTCGGCGCTGAACACGTGGCAGCGCCTGCGGTTCGAGGTGACCGAGGAGGGGTCGCCCGGCTGCGACGGCGTGCGCTACAGCTACACGCCCTCCCTCGGTATGTTCACCGCCCTCACCAGCGCTGCGGGCGAGGTCCTCGTTCCCGAGGGCCGACTGCGCCTGGCGGTGGAGCGGGCCGCGGCCGACCGCACCGAGCTGGCCGCCGAGATCGAACGCCTCACCGGCCGCGCCTGGGACGAGGAGCTGGAACCCTTCCGCTACGCGGGCGACGGCGCCCCGGTGCGCTGGCTGCACGCCGCGGGCTGACCCCTCCCGCCGCGCCCGGGGTGTCGGCCGCACACGCGGGGGGAGGGGGAGCGCCGCGTCAGGGCGGCTCCCCCTCGCTGGGCCAGATGGCGGAGGCGAGCAGGACCGCGGCCCAGATGCCCAGCGGCACCAGCGGCCAGTAGGGTACGAACTCGCCGCCCATCAGGCTGACCACGCCCCACACGGTCGTCAGGATCACCGCCACACCCGTCCACCAGCGCCACTCGTCGCCCCACTCGCGCCAGGGGGCGCCCAGGAGCGACAGGTCGTCCGCGCCGGGGGGTTCGCGGCCGTCCCGGGGGCCGTGCCCGGAGCCCGGATCGGCGCCCTGCCGCCCGTCCGGGACCCCTCGCGCCGCGGACGTGGACACCGGCAGGTCCTCGGTCAGCGGGCGCAGTTCGCCGAGCAGCACCGCGCCCAGCGCCAGACCGACCCGGCGGTCGTACTCCTCGTGGTCCAGACGGCCCTCGACGAACGCGGTGGTGAGGCGGTCCACCGTGAGGTCGCGTTCGGCGTCCGAAGCGCGCATCCGGTGCAGCGGCAGGCCTTCGTCCTCCACTTCCCACCCCCAAGACGCGAGTTGGTGACCACACGATACGCGCCGCACCCGGTGTGGAAAAGGGATACACGGAAAGTGAGCCGACGCACCCGGTCCACGGCCCCGGGACGCGTTCTCAGGAGCCCAGCCAGCCCGAGACGGCCCGGCACACCGAGGGGTCGGCGGCGCCCACCAGCCCGGTGTGCTCGTAGGGACCCCGGTAGTCGAACGGGCTCCCGTCCAGCCGGGTGACCAGACCGCCCACCTCCTCCAGGACCAGGGCGGGCGCCGCCACGTCCCAGTCGCGCACCGGCACGTCCTTGACGAACAGGTGAGCGGAACCATCGGCGACCAGGCACAGCTTCAGCGAGATGCTGCCGCTCTCCAGGTACCCCCCGTAGCCGAAGCGGTCGCCGACCCGGCGGGCGATCCCCTCCGGCCGCGGGGTGTTGTCGGTGAGCACGCCCCGTCCCGGCGGCGCGGGCCGCGGGGGCGGCAGGAGGCGCCCGTCCCTGCACGCGCCCCGACCGCGCACGGCCGTGTAGAGGGTCGCGGTCTCGGGGGCGAACACGGCGGCCGCCTCCGGCCGCCCCCCGTTCACCAGCGCGACCTGCGTGACGTACCCGGGGAACCCGTGGACGTAGCTGGCGGTCCCGTCGACGGGGTCGATCAGCCAGTACCGGTGCGGACGCTCGCCGCGCAGCGAATCGGGGTCCTCCTCACTGACCACCGGGGTTCGGCCGTCGATCGCGGTGAGCCTTTCGGACAGGGCCCGGTGCGCCATGGCGTCGGCCCGGGCCTTGAACTGGCCGCCCTCCCACACCCCGCTGCGCGCTTCCGCGTCGGAGCGCCACTCCCGCAACAGGCCGCCGACCTCCAGAACCGCCGACGCCATCGCCTGGACCAGCGGGCGCGCCCCTGCGGTCCCTGTCGCGGAGCCGGTCAACGCACACGCACCGGAACGACCGGGACCGGCCCCGTGCCGCCCGCGGAAAGCTGCCGGGGCACCTCCGCGCCGACCGCGGGGGCGGGGGAGATGCCGTGGGAGGTGAACTCCGCCTCGCTGACGAACTCGTCCGTCCACCGCCGCACCATCGCCACCCCCTCGCGCCAGTCGTCCTCCAGGCGGGGCCCGTCCGCGACGGCCTGCCGCAGCAGTCCCGTGATCTCGTCGACCCCGGCCGCCGAGGTTAGCGAGGCCGTGGAGGAGAAGCGCGGGTTGATCTCGAAGATCCTCGGCCTGCCGTCCGCGTCCAGGCACAGCTGCACGTTGAAGGGGCCGTCTGCCCGCATCGCGGACTGGACCGCCCGGCAGGCGCGGGCCACCTCGCGGTGGCGCCGGGTCACCGCGTACCTGGTCACGCCCTGCTTGAGGACGACTTCCTTGGGCACCACGGCCTGGACCACGCCGTCCCGCCACACCACCACGGACACCGTGTACTCGGGGCCGCCGACCAGCTCCTGGACGATCAGCTCGTCCGCCGCGTAGCCGCCCTCGGACACCACCCGCGCCATGTCGCGGACCGAGTCGATGACCACCACCCCGCGGCTCCCGCGTCCGCAGCGCGGTTTGACGATGAGGCCGCCGGGCGCGGAGTCCGCGGCGCCGCTCGGCCACTCCGAGGCCAACCAGGTACGCGGCACGCCGATCCCGGCCTCCTCCAGTTCGCGCATCAGCACGTACTTGTCCAGGCAGGTGGTGACGAAGTCCAGCCGGGGCAGCAGCACCTCCACGCCGTCCTTGGCGAGCTCGCCCACCCTGACGAGCTCCTCGTCGACCAGGGGGACGACCGCGACGGCGCCCTCGTCCGCGCACAGCGTCCGCATCCTGGGCAGGAAGGCCTCGCTGCCGCCCGGCGGCACCAGGTAACCGCGGTCGGCCAGGTACAGGCCCGGCGCGGCGGGGTCCACGTCGGTCGCCACCACGCGGAAACCCTGTTCGCGCAGGTGGAGGATGGTCGCGGGTGTGGGAGCCGATCCTGCTGTCGTGACCACGACGGTTGGTTTGCTCGCAGTCTGCTGTGGCACCGGTCGAACCCTTTCCGACGTGGACGGCGGACTGGGGGGATGGTTACCGAGCCTAGACCTCGGGGTGCCCGATAGCCCGGAAGTGGCCGAATCCGGTTGTCGCGACAACCGAAAGGGCTCAATGCGCGTGTGTCCCCCGGCCCCGGAAGGACAGGGCCGAGGGCGGGCGGTGCGGCACGGACGCACTCGGCCCGCCCTCGACGCGTCGCGCGACTCCCGGACCCGGTTCCGGGCCGGGCCCCGCGCCCCCCGCGCGGGCTACTCCACCTCGTATACGGGGGTGATCATCGCGCGGCCCAGCGCGTGCGAGAACAGGTTGAAGCCGAGGAAGGCCGGGCTGGCCGACTCGTCCACCGCCAGGCTGGGCACGTCCACCGCGTGCACCACGAAGAAGTACCGGTGCGGGCCGTGCCCTGCGGGCGGCGCCGCGCCGACGTAGCGGTGTCCGCCCGCGTCGTTGCGCAGGGTGACGGCTGCCTCGGGGAGGCCGGAGCCGTCCCCCGCGCCCGCGGCCAGTTCGGTGACGTCGGCCGGGATGTTGGCCACCGACCAGTGCCAGAAGCCGCTGGCGGTGGGGGCGTCCGGGTCGAAGCAGGTGACGGCGAAGCTGCGCGTCCCCTCGGGGAAGCCGCTCCAGGCCAGGTGCGGCGAGACGTCCCCGCCTCCGGCGCCCATGATTCCGCTGACTTGGGCCTGGGGCAGGGTCTGTCCGTCGGCGATGTCGTCGCTGGTGACGGTGAACGACGCGACTTGGGGCAGGAAGTCGTAGGGGGAGGGTGGCGTGGCCACGAAGGGGCCTCCTTCGTTCGTCTGGGATGCGCTCGTACGGTCCGGCCGGGAGCGCCCGCCGTCGGCGGGGCTCCGGTCCGGGCCCTACGAACATACGCCCCAGCGGGCACACGCGTCCCTGGAGCGGCACGCCGTGTCGGGAGTGCGTTCGTCGGCGTGCCGGTCCGGAGCGGTGCGGTGCGCCGGGGGGAGGGGCGTGGCCCGCCGTTGCCCCGAGGGGTGCGGCGGGCGGCTTCCGGCGGCGAAGCGGGGAGGCGCCCCGAGACAGCAGACCGACCGGGCGGTACGGTGCTGCCAGCACGCAACGAGAACCGGATTCGGTTCCACACCGACAGGGAGTCGCCATGACCACTCGCTGGGGCATCACCATCCCGCTGGAGGGGGTCCCGCTCTCCGAGCAGCGGACCCTCGTGGAGCAGCTGCCGGACCTGGGCTACACCGACGTCTGGTCGGCCGAGGCCAACGGCACCGACGCCTTCACCCCCCTCGCCCTGGCCAGTGTGTGGGCCCCCCGGCTGCGCTTGGGCACCGCGATCGTGCCCGCCTACACGCGCGGCCCGGCCACCCTGGCGATGAGCGCCGCCGCCCTGGCCGCCGCCGCGCCGGGCCGCTTCGCACTGGGCGTCGGCACGTCCTCCAACGTCATCGTGGAGCGGTGGAACTCCATACCCTTCGAGGAGCCGTACAAGAAGGTGCGCGACACCGTGCGCTTCCTCCGCGCCGCGCTCACCGGCGCGAAGGTCAAGGAGGACTACGACACCTTCAGCGTCAACGGCTTCAAGCTCGGCGCGGTCCCCGAGCAGGCGCCCCCGCTGCTGGTGGCGGCGCTGCGGCCGGGCATGCTCCGCCTCGCCGGACGCGAGGGCGACGGAGCCGTCGTCAACTGGCTCTCGCCGGAGGACGTGCGCACGGTGGTGCCCTATGTGCGCCGGTACGGCGAGGACAAGGAGGTGGTCGCGCGGATCTTCGCCGTCCCCGACGCAGACCCGGACACCGCCCGGGGGATCGGCCGCCGGGCGGTCTCGGCCTACCTCAACGTCCCCGTCTACCGTGCGTTCCACGAGTGGCTGGGCCGCGATGAGCTCACCCCGATGTGGAAGGCGTGGGACGAGGGGGACCGCAGGGGAGCGCTGGCCGCGATCCCGGACTCGGTGGTGGACGAGCTCATCGTGCACGGCCCCGCCGAGTACTGCCGTGAGCGGATCCGGGCCTACGCCGACAACGGGGTGAACACGCCGGTCGTCGCGCCCATCGGCCCGCCGAACGCGGACCCGGCCGCTGTGGTGCGGGCGCTGGCGCCGCGGGGCTGAGGGGCGCGGTGAGGACAGCACGAAGCGGAAGGGCCCCGGAGTCCCCCGCTTACCACGCTAGTTCCCGGCGGACCGGCCGAGGAAGGCCGGTCTGGCGCCTGTGGACTACCGCTTCGCGGACCGGGCTTGACCCTCACGCGGCGTGAGCCGGGACGCCGGACCGCATGGGCGATTTCTTCGACGCTTTCGAGGTGGGACCCGTGTCGGAGCGTGGGCCGCGGGCGGTCGCGCCGCAGGTGTTCCGCGGTATCTACGCGATGCCGGTGTTCGTGACGGTTCCGACGTCGGACCTGGCGGCGTCGACGGATCTCTGGGTGCGGGGGTTGGGCTTCGTCGAACTGTTCGGCGTCCCCGGGCAGGTGGTCCACCTGCGCCGGTGGGCGTTCCAGGACGTCCTGCTCGTGCTCGCGGAGACCGGTGCCGAGCCGCCCGAAGCACCGGCGATGAGCGTGAGTTTCCTGTGCGTGCTGAGCGAGATCGATCCGCTCGTCGAGGCGTGTTCGGCGCTCGTGCCGGGCGGTGTGACCGGGCCGCAGGACACACCGTGGCGTACCCGCGACGTCGAGGCGACCACCCCCGAGGGCGTGCGGGTCGTGTTCACCGCGGCGCTGGAGTTCGACCCCGACAGCTCCGAGGCGCGCGACCTCGCCTCCGTCGGGATCCTCGCCCCGGGAGCGGAGGTGAAGGGCCACCATGCTGTCCATGGTTGAACGCGAGCGAGACGTCCGCGACGACGTCACGGTGGGCACGGCCGCCGGGCTGGTGGGAGCGGCCGGAGCCCTTCCGCCCGGACGACCCCGTACCGATCCCGGCCGTTCGTACACCGCTGGTCACGGGGCGGGCCGATACGGTAACAATGGTGCGACGCCCCCGCCCCCTCGAAAGGCGCCCGCCATGAGACGAATTCCGCTGTCCGCTCCCCTGCTGGCCCTGCTCCTCGCCGCCACCGCCTGCTCCGGCGAGGAGGCACCGGAGGGGACCGCGGGGCGGGCCGAGGAGAGCGCCGACGCGGTGGAGCCGTTGGACCCGGACGCAGAGGCCCACGTGCGGCGCGCCGCGCAGGGCTTCCTCGCCTCCCTGACGGCCGCCGACGAAGAGGCGGGCTGCGCGCTGATTGACGAGGCCGCGCGCACGGTGGTGGCCGACGAGCACGGGGCCGAGGACTGCCCGGCGGCCTTCCCGCTCTACGCCGAGTCGCTCCGGGGCGGTGAGGGCATCGAGGTCGGCGAGGTCACCATGAACACCGACTTGGAGGGGGAGGTCCCCATCGCCACGGTCGCCCTGGTCTACCCCGGCGAGGACCACGGGCCCCTGGAGATGCGCCGCGACTCCGACGACCAGTGGGTGGCCACCCGCCTGCCCGCCACCTCCCCGGGCGGAGCCTGAGGCCGCCCGGGCCCGCGGCGCCGGGCCCGGCTCAGCTGAAGAACGCGTAGCCGAGGACCATGCCCACGACCACGACCACCACGGCCGACAGCGGCCACAGCCACTGGGCGATCCTCTCCCTCGCCGAGGGCCTCCGCCCGTCCTCGCTCTGTCTCTCGGTCTCTCTCGCGCTGTTCACACCGTCCGGCTTACCAGACGGCGGCTCCGGCGGGGTCACGGCTCGCCCGCCTGGTCGGCGCAGGCCCGCGCGCAGGCGTCGACCTGCTGTTGGATCAGGGGCGCGTACAGGTCCAGCAGCTCCTCCCGGGATGTCTCCTCCTCCGGGAACATGCCCAGGACGCGGATGCCCTCGGCGAGACCGAGCATTTAGCGGGAGACGGCGCTGGCGTAGCGGCGTCCGGGGTGGTGTCCCCGAGCAGGGCGCCCACGCTGTCCAGGAGTTTCGCGCGCACCTCCGCACGGGAGCGTTCGGGGTCGGGGGACTCGCGCACGTGGGCGGTGGTGGCCAGCCAGCCCTCCGGCGCGCCGTGCTCGCGGCGGGCGATCACCTTGCGCACCAGGGCGCGGCCGATGGCGGAGCGAGGCAGCTCCAGCTCTGCCAAGGGGAGGTCGTGCGGCCCCACATCGTTGAAGAGTTCGGCCTTGCTGCCGTGGTGCTTGATCACCAGGGGGGAGCCCCCCGCGGCGGCGGCGATGTCGCGGACGGTCACCCCCTTGTAACCGTGCTCGAAGAAGAGCCGCCGCGCCGCGGCGACGGCGCCGCGGCTGTCGGTCCCGGTCACGCTTCCACCTCCCGCTGGTCGCGCGCGGGCCCCTCGCCCGCTGCGGTGGGCAGCGTACGGGGTTCGGCCGTGTCCGCGACGGAGGGGGCGCGTCCCGGGACGAAGGCGCCCACCAGCAGCACACACCGGTCGCGGACGCGATCGGGGCCGGGGACACCGGGACCGCGGTGGAGGAGCCGCGATCCCGCCTGTGGGCGGTGGTCGAGGACGTCGGGCGGGTCCGGGCCGCGTCACCGGAGTTCTCATCGGACGGGCAGCCCCGCCTTCCCCTTCGCAGGACCGCGACCTCGCCGGGGCGGCCCCTGCACCGGGTCGGTCGCCGGTCGCGCGGTCTCGGCGGGCCCGCGGCCCTAGCGGCGCCCGCGCTTCCAGCCCGAGCCGTAGCCCCCCGCGTGCAGCGCGAGGAACAGCAGCCCGGCGAGGGTGAGGGTCGTGGTGGTGACCAGGTCCTGGATGTTCTCGCCGAGCAGCTCCAGCAGCAGGGCGAGTCCGAACAGGACCGCGGCGATGGTGGCGAACACGGTTGCCTCCGGGGGTTGGGGTGGTGTTCGTCTACCCTCCGTGCGCGCGTGTAACCAAGCCGGTGTCCCGGTCGCGCCCGTGGCGGGGACCCGGAGGTCGGGGTTCCGGGGCGTCTCCCGGGGGAAACGACGAAGAGGCCCCGCTGGCGCGCGTCTACGCGCTAGCAGGGCCGCTTCGGAGTGAAGTGGGCGATACAGGATTCGAACCTGTGACCTCTACCGTGTCAAGGTAGCGCTCTAACCAACTGAGCTAACCGCCCTCATCGGGGGATGAGGTGAAGCTTGATGCGAGGCGGAGACGGGAATCGAACCCGTGTGCAGGGATTTGCAGTCCCTTGCCTCAACCACTCGGCCACTCCGCCGGAACGCGATGGGGGGCTGTCGAGTGACACCCATGCGGGCCTCTCCGAGCGGACGACGGGATTCGAACCCGCGACCCTCACCTTGGCAAGGTGATGCTCTACCAGCTGAGCCACGTCCGCGTGCGCCCCGGAGCGGGCTCCGGAGCCGGAACCGCTCCGCGACCCTGAGGGCGCGGAACGCTTCCGTTCGAGCGGACGACGGGATTCGAACCCGCGACCCTCACCTTGGCAAGGTGATGCTCTACCAGCTGAGCCACGTCCGCGCGGCGAGTCCGGCTTCCGGGGTTGGTCCCCGTCAGCGCCCCTCGCTGCGTTAAGAACTCTAGCGGATTCCCGGCCAAGCACGAAATCGGCCGGGCGCACCGGGCGCACCCGCGCCCCGCCGTGGCAGGTCCCGCCGACCCGCCGGGGCGGCGGGAGCTACTTCTTCTCCACGTGGGCCGGGGAGGAGGGCATGTCGGGTCGGGGAGGTGCCGAGAGGTACTGGCCGACCCTCTCGATCACCTTGTTCATCTCGTAGGCGATCAGGCCCACGTCGCTGTCGGAGTCCGACATCAGCGCCATGCAGGCGCCCTCCCCGGCCGCGGCGACGAAGAGGAAGGCGCGGTCCATCTCGATGATGCTCTGGCGGATGCCGCCCGCGGCGAACTGCTTGCTCGCCCCGCCCGCGAGGCTGTGCAGCCCCGAGGCGATCGCGGACAGGTGCTCGGCGGCGGGACGGTCCAGTCCGCTGGAGGTGGCCATGAGGAGACCGTCGGTGGACAGGACGATGGCGTGCTGCGTACCGGAGGCACGCGTGAGGAGATCGTCCAGCAACCAGCTGAGCTCTCCGCGGGCGGTACTCGGTGGGGTCATGTCTCTCTTTGCTCTGTCAGTGGTCGTGCGTGACGTGGGACACGCGCACTGCGGGCCGCCGCCGGGGTGCCTTGGGGGAAGCTCCGAACTCGGCTGCCACCGGTCCCGCATAAGCGTTGCCCAGATGATAGTCATTCGTAACTTATCTGTCCGGCCGCCACGGTGGATTCCGGGTGGGCCGCCCAGGCCGTCGAGCCGTGTGACCAGTCGCGATACCTCCGCAAAACAGGCACAGGTACTAGAGCATCGGCCGGTGCCGGTCACGGGACTTGCCAACCCGCCGTACGGAGGTTACGGAAGGAGCGTGCCGTGACACGCCGACGAGGTGGGAGGATCGTGCGGACACCGGCCCTACCTGGGCTCTTGAGAACGTGGGGGTGGCAGATGAAGGTGTGGATCGCGGGTGCCGGGTACGGTCGCGGCACCGTCGTCGACGAGAGCGAGGCGCGCATTCCCGTGGTCGACCACGGGATCACGGTGGGTGACGGGGTCTTCGAGACGGTGCGGGCCCGCGACGGCCGCCCCTTCGCCCTCACCCGCCACCTCAGGCGGCTGGCCCGCTCCGCGGAGGGGCTGGGCATGGCCGAACCCGAACTGGAGCTGATCGCCGACGGCGTCGCCCGCGCGTTGGCGGCCAACCCGGAGCTGTCCGACGCCCGGGTGCGCATCACGGTCACCGACGGAGCCGGACCCCTGGGCTCGGACCGCGCCCCGGGCGAACAGACCGCCATCGTGGCACTGGGGCCCTTCCCCGGGATCGCCCCCCACGCCGACGTGGCGACGGTCCCCTGGCCGCGCAACGAGTTCGGGGCCCTGGCCGGGCTCAAGACCACCTCCTACGCCGACAACGTGCGCGCCCTGGCCTACGCCAAGCAGCGAGGCGCCGGCGAGGCGCTCTTCCGCAACGTGAGCGGCAACCTGTGCGAGGGCACCGGCAGCAACGTCTTCGTGGTACTCGACGGCAGGCTGGTCACCCCGCCGCTGTCGGCGGGCCCGCTGGCGGGGGTCACCCGCGAACTCGTCCTGGAGTGGTTCGGGGGCGAGGAGGAGGACGTGCCCATGGAGCGCCTCCCCGAGGCCAGCGAGGCCTTCCTGACCTCCACCGGGCGCGACGTGCAGGCGATCCTGCGCGTGGACGGCCGCGTCGTGTCGGCCGAGCCCGGACCGGTCACCGTCAAGGCCGCGTCGGTGTTCGCGGAGCGCTCCGCGGCCGACATCGACCCCTGACCCCGGTGGCCGGGGTCGGACACGGCTGAGGGGGCGGCGCGTGGTGCGCCGCCCCCTCAGCCGTCGGGAGTGCTCCGCGAGGGGCCCGGGGCCCGTGGATCAGGAGTGCAGGTGCTGCTGGATCTCCTCGTCGAGGTTCACGAACTGGCCCTCCTGGCCCGCCGGAACGATCTCGTAGGTCCGGTGGAGGAACTCGGCCAGGGGAGAGACCTGGGTGTCGAACTCGGCCTGACCGAAGGGGGAGGAGAGCGCGATGCTCACACTGCGGTCGCCGTTGTCGTCCTTGGAGGGCCACACGCGGACGTCGCCCTCGCCGACCGGCCGCACGATGCCGACGGTCAGGAGCTCGCGGGCGAAGATCCACTCGACGGGGTTGTCCTCGCCGGTGTGGAAGGCCACCCGGATGGCGTAGGGGTCGTCCGCGCTGTAGTCCAGGCGCGCGACCAGGGGTACCGCCGTGCGTTCGGGGACCACGAGCCGCAGGCCCAGCTCGGCGGTGGCAGTGGTGTCGCTACTGTTCATGTTCGCCAAACCTTTTCTCGTCCGGCCTTGCTGTTGCGGCGCGGGTCGGTTGCCGTCTCACGGGCTCCAACGCGGCTTCCCGCGGAACATGACGTGAGTACGGAGGCTTTCTTGGTGGGTGGGACCGGAGGTCTCGCCGCCCAGGCGACGGGCCCGGCGTGCCGCGGTGCGGCGCCACGATCCTTCGTCACTGTAATGACCAGGACAAACCAAAGATTTCCCAATGTTGGGTGTCCCACGTCACGCGGAGGTAATGAAGGGGTGGTGTTCGACGGGTCCACGGGGGCGGGAACTCCTTATCACTGCGGGGATCGGGGGTGGGCGCGGACACTCCCGAGATTCCCTCGAAAGGTTAATGTGACCTCCGTCACATGGAACGGCGTCCGCCGAGGGCTTCCGTGTGCGTCGAGCACCCCCGAACGTGCGCTAGAGTCTTACTTGTCCGGCCGACAGGGCGGGCAGGAAGCTCAGGGCGATTAGCTCAGTTGGCTAGAGCGCGTCGTTCACACCGACGAGGTCACTGGTTCGAGTCCAGTATCGCCCACACGGCTCTGAGACGGTCCCACCCGGGGGTAGGTAGCCCGGTGGGACCGTTTTCGTCTGTGCGGGGCGCCGTCCCGTTCGCGCCGGGCTTCGTTCCTCCGGCGCCGGGTCCCGCCTCGTTCACACAGGTGCTCCGGCGCAGTCGGCTGGGGTCGGACCCCCTCGCCTCCGGCGCCCGCGCGCCGTCACCGCCCGCCGGGGCCCGGCCTGCTTCAGGGGGCTAGTCGGACGGGGTGTCCGGCAGGGGGCGTCCGCGCCGCACCGCCCTGCGCGCGCGCAGGCGCCGGAGGAACTCCTCCTTCAGGCGCATCCCGTACCGCTCGGCGCGGTGGAACCACACCTGGGCGGGGCGCACCACCTTCTGCGCCCACCGGAACTCGGTGCTGAGGATGACCAGCCCCAGGATGACCGAGGCCAGGCCCGGGCCCGGGGCGACCATCATCACCAGCCCGGCCAGGATCACGACGACGCCGACGGTCCCCACGAGCACGCTCCAGGGCAGGCGCAGCGCGGGGTGCGTGTGCATGCGCCGGCGGAAGAGGCGCAGCCGCGCCCGCGTCCGCCGCCACCTGCGCGCGCGGGTGCGGCGGGTGGGGGATGTCTCCGGGGCCGGCGGGTCATTGGTGGGGCTCGGTGACATGCGCTCACAGTATTCGGTCGAAGCGAGTGGATGCATTCGGGTCGACTGGGGGCGATGGCCAGGACATCTGTTGATTCTCACCGATCCTGACAACGGGATCAATGGCCTTTCGTAAGGGTGTGGACAGTCCCACGAAAGGTGACGTTCCATGACAGATCAGTCCCTGTCTGGTCCCCTGCCCCTCCTGTGGGCGGTTCACGCGGGTACGCCCCGAAGAGTCCGAATACCTGACCGAATCCCCGGCCGGACCCCGGGTCCGCGGCGCCCGAATCCCACCGTCCCACCACGTCCTCCGGGTCGCCAGGGCGGTCGCGCGGCCTGTGGACAACCGGGGCGGCCCCGCCCCGAAGCCGCTAGCATCGGGAGGGAGTACACGCCCGGCCGCGCACAGCGGCCGGTCCGCGTTCGACATCATCCACGTCTTCCTAGGAGTCACCGTGTCCGCCGCGCCTGAGCTGCACATCACCCTCGCCGGAACCCCGCGTGCGGTGGCGGCGAACACTACGGCGGGCCAGGCTCTGGAGGCCGACGGCAGGACCGTCATCGCCGCGCTGGTCAACGGCGAGCCGCGCGACCTCGCCCGGGAGCTGCGCGAGGGCGACACCGTCGAGCCGATCGCCGTCGACTCCGAGGAGGGGCGGGCGATCCTGCGCCACTCCACCGCGCACGTGCTGGCCCAGGCCGTCCAGGAGCTCTTCCCCGAGGCCAAGCTGGGTATCGGCCCGCCCGTGGAGAACGGCTTCTACTACGACTTCGACGTCGCCGAGCCCTTCACCCCGGCGGACCTGAAGAGCATCGAGAAGAAGATGCAGCAGATCGTCAAGCAGGGGCAGCGCTTCGACCGCCGGGTCGTCTCGGACGAGGAGGCCCGCGCCGAGCTGGCCACCGAGCCCTACAAACTGGAGCTGATCGGGCTCAAGGGCGGCGCCACCGAGGCCGCCGAGGGCGCCGGTGTGGAGGTGGGCGCCGGTGAGCTCACCATCTACGACAACGTCCACCCGCGCACCGGCGAGCTGTGCTGGAAGGACCTGTGCCGCGGGCCGCACCTGCCCACCACCCGCGTCATCCCGGCGTTCAAGCTCATGCGCACAGCCGCCGCCTACTGGCGCGGCAAGGAGACCAACCCGCAGCTGCAGCGCGTCTACGGCACCGCCTGGGAGAGCAAGGAGGCCCTCAAGGACCACCTGACCTTCCTGGAGGAGGCCGAGAAGCGCGACCACCGCAAGCTCGGCTCCGAGCTGGACCTGTTCTCCATCCCGGACGAGATCGGCTCGGGCCTGGCGGTCTTCCACCCCAAGGGCGGCACCGTCCGCCGGGTCATGGAGGACTACTCGCGGCGGCGGCACGAGGAGAGCGGGTACGAGTTCGTCTACACCCCGCACGCCACCAAGAGCACCCTGTTCGAGAAGTCCCAGCACCTGAGCTGGTACGCGGACGGTATGTACCCCCCCATGCAGCTCGACGGCGGCCAGGACTACTACCTCAAGCCGATGAACTGCCCGATGCACAACCTGATCTTCGACGCGCGCGGGCGCTCCTACCGTGAGCTGCCGCTGCGCCTGTTCGAGTTCGGCACCGTGTACCGGTACGAGAAGTCGGGCGTGGTGCACGGGCTCACCCGGGCCCGCGGCTTCACCCAGGACGACGCGCACATCTACTGCACCAAGGAGCAGATGGCGGACGAGCTCGACTCGCTGCTGACCTTCGTGCTCGAACTGCTGCGCGACTACGGCCTGGACGACTTCTACCTGGAGCTGTCCACCAAGGACCCGGAGAAGTACGTCGGCGGCGACGAGGTCTGGGAGGAGGCCACCGAGACCCTGCGCGAGGCCGCGCAGAAGCAGGGCCTGGAACTGGTCATGGACCCGGGCGGCGCCGCCTTCTACGGCCCCAAGATCTCGGTGCAGGCCAAGGACGCCATCGGCCGCACCTGGCAGATGTCCACCATCCAGCTCGACTTCAACCTGCCCGAGCTGTTCGACCTGGAGTACACCGCGGCCGACGGCTCGCGCCAGCGCCCGGTGATGATCCACCGCGCGCTGTTCGGCTCCATCGAGCGCTTCTTCGCCGTCCTGCTGGAGCACTACGCGGGCGCGTTCCCGGCCTGGCTGGCGCCGGTGCAGGCGGTCGGCATCCCCATCGCCGACGAGCACGTGCCCTACCTGCGCGAGCTCGCCGCCAGGCTGCGCGCGGAGGGCATCCGCGTCGAGGTGGACGCCAGCGACGACCGCATGCAGAAGAAGATCCGCAACGCCCAGAAGCAGAAGGTGCCCTTCATGCTGCTGGCCGGTGACGAGGACGTCAGCAGGAACGCGGTGTCCTTCCGCTACCGGGACGGCTCGCAGAACAACGGGGTGCCGCTGGACGAGGCGGTGGCCGAGGTCGTCGCCGCCGTCCGCGAGCGCCGCTAGGCAGCGTTCTTCGGGCCCTCGAAGGAGGGGAACCTTCTGCGCCTACGGAACCCCGTGGGCGTCCGCACCGTACACGAGGGGAGCGCCCATCCGGGGTGACCGGGTGGGCGCTCCGCCGTCTCGGCTCAGCGCCGGTCTCCGGGCGCCTGCGACTCCTCGTCGTCGCGGAACAGGTCCGCACGGGAGATGCGAGCGGTCGCGTTGGGGTCCGGGGTGTTGGTCTCCTCCTCGTCGTCGCGGAACAGGTCCGCGCGCGAGATGCGGTGCGTCGCGTTGGGGTCACTCATGAGGGCGGTACTCCTTGTCGCTACGGGGGCAGGGCGAATTTTATCCGCCTCACGGAGCGGGGCCGGATGCCCGGACGTGCGCGTAAGGCCGCTCAACGGCCGGGGGCGCGCCGTTTCCAGGCCTCGGCGGGGACCCGCTCCACGAGGGCGATCAGGTAGTCGGCGGCGGTCACGGCCCGGTCGGGATCCAGCCGCATGGCCGCCCACGTGAGGACGTAGTCCCCGCTGAAGCGTACGGGAAGGGACCGGGACCGGGGATCGGTCAGCAGCCACTCGGTGACCACGTTGTCGAGCACGGCCCCGGTGAAAGCGGGGTCGTTGCCCGTCGCGTGGAAGGCTCCGGCGAAGTCGTCGTCGGAGGCGTCCGGGTCGCGCCTGCGCAGTATCTGCAGTTCGGCGTTGGGTCCAGGGGTGCGCACGGCCACCACGCGGTGGACGCGGCGGACCCGCTCCGCGCCCCTGCCCGCCGTGTGGGTCTGCTCGAAGGCGACGACCAGGTGCTGGCCCCGGCGGCCGGTGAGCACGTGCTGTGCGCGCGGGTGCGGCCCGAGGGCGGCACGGGGGAGCACGGCGTCCCCCAACGGACCGGGGAGCTGTTCGGTGTAGGCCCACCCGCGTTCACGCGCCCATCCGCGCAGTTCGGTGGAGCGTTCCTTGCGGAAGTGCGCGGCGACCGCGATCGTGCCGGCCGACATGACGACGGCGACCAGCGCGATCACAGACAGGGCGCCTTCCATGTCTCCTCCGGCTGGGGGGATGTGAGGTGGCCGTGGGCCGCGAACAGCCCATCCTGAGCGGGTCGGGTCGGGAAAGCCGGGGACCCGCGCTGGCCGTACGGGTCCATTCTGTGTTGATTTCGGGTGCTTGTCACCCCTTGTTGTTGTTCTTCGGTGACGCTGGGAGTTCGCGGCCTCGCGGTGTACCCCGCGGTCTACCCGGAACGGGCGCGGCGTCACCGTTACCCCGCGTCCCCGTCCGGTCACCACCTGCGCGAACGCCTTCCTCCGCGCGGCTCGGGGGGCGCTCCTTCGCCTGCCGCGCCGCCCTTCCCGCCCCCGCGGCCCCGACGGTGCGAGGTCATGCGTCGGACACGGAGGGTGAGGACTGTCCGGAACCGGCCACCGTTCGCCCCGACCGTGCCGCAGCCGCTCCACGCACGTCAGCCGCCGACGCGGCGCTCCGCTCGGGTCCTCGGCGTGCCAGCACCCGGCCCGGGCCCCGCCAGGCCGTACGCCGCCGACCGGACCCGGGCGTGAGGGCGCACGCGCCCGGGTCCGCGGACGGGCTCTAGGCGGGCAGGCCCAGCTCGCGGGCGATGAGCATCTTCTGCACCTCGCTTGTACCCTCTCCCACCTCCAGGATCTTGGCGTCCCGGTAGAAGCGGCCCACGGGGTAGTCGTTCATGAACCCGTACCCGCCGAACACCTGCGTGGCGTCCCGCGCGTTGTCCATGGCCGCGTTGGAGGCCACCAGCTTGGCGACCGCCGCCTCCTTCTTGAAGGGCTCGCCCGCCAGCATGCGCGAGGCCGCGTCGTAGTAGGCCAGCCGCGCGGTGTGCGCACGCGCCTCCATCTCCGCGATCTTGAACTGGATCGCCTGGTAGCTGCCGATCGCGTTGCCGAAGGCGTGCCGCTCGTGGGCGTAGCGCACGCTCTCGTCCACGCAGCCCTGCGCCAGACCCACAGACAGCGCCGCGATGGCGATGCGGCCCTCGTCCAGGATCCGCAGGAACTGGGCGTACCCGCGCCCGCGCTCGCCGACCAGGTTCGCCTCGGGCACCCGGCAGTCCTCGAAGACCAGCTCGTTGGTGTCGGAGGCGTTCCACCCCACCTTGGAGTACTTCTGGCCCACGGAGAAGCCCGGTGTGCCCGCGGGCACCAGGATCGATGAGATCTCCGGGCGCCCGTCCTCCCGGCGCCCCGTCACAGCGGTGACGGTCACCAGCGCGGTGATATCGGTGCCCGAGTTGGTGATGAAGGACTTGCTCCCGTTGATCACCCACTGGCCGTCCTCCAGGCGGGCCGTGGTCCTGGTGGCGCCAGCGTCGGACCCGCCGTCGGGCTCGGTCAGTCCGAACGCGCCCAGCGCCTCACCCGAGGTCAGCCGCGGCAGGTACGCCTTCCTCTGGTCCTCGGTGCCGAACCGGAAGATCGGCATCGCGCCCAGCGACACCCCGGCCTCCAGGGTGATCGCCACCGAGGAGTCCACCCGGGCCAGCTCCTCCAGGGCCAGGCACAGGGCGAAGTAGTCGCCGCCCATGCCCCCGTGCTCCTCGGGGAAGGGCAGCCCGAACAGGCCCATCCGGCCCATCTTGGCGACGATCTCGTACGGGAAGGCCTCCCGCTCGTAGTAGTCGCCGATGACCGGGGCGACCTCGCCGCGGGCGAACTCCTGCACGGCGGCCCGCAGGTCGGCGTGCTCGGTCGAGAGCTGGTGACGGTTCATGCGTGCGACTCCTCGCTGGTGGCGGGGGAGGGAGCGTCCGACGCGGTGTCGGCGGACGCGTTCGGGACGGGTTCGACGGTGACGAGGACGGCGTCCATGGGCACGGACGCGCCGGGGCGCACCGCCACGGCCGCGACGGTCCCGTCGACGGGTGAGGTGACGGAGTGCTCCATCTTCATGGCCTCCACGACGGCGAGCGGGCTGCCCGCGCTCACCGCCTGCCCCACCCGCACGGCGACGGAGAGCACCGTGCCGGGCATGGGGCTGCGCACGGTCCCGTCGGCGGCGGCGTCGTCCTCGCGCAGCGCGGCCGCGACGGGCTCCTCGTGCAGGCTCCAGGCGGCGCCGCCCGCGCCCAGCCAGCGGTGCGCGGTGCCGGGGTCGTCGGCGCGCGCGTAGGTGCGGGTGGCGCGGCCGTCGGTGACCGTGAGCCGGGTGCCGTCGGCGGAGCGTCGGGCCCCGAACGCGACGGGTTCCCCCTCCGCCACACTCACCAGGTAGCGCCCCGGCTCCCCGTCGCGGCGCACCCGGACCGCGACGGCTTCGCGCCCGGAGAGCCGCAGCCGCCACGGGGTCCAGGCGGGGCCGCCCATCCGCCAGCCGTCCGGCACGGCGAAGCGGTCGGCGCCCGGTTCCGTCTCCAGGTCGATCTGGTGGTCCAGGGCCGCGGCCGCGTACACCTCGTCGAGGGTGCGCTCGGGAGCCGGTGCGGGCGGGTCGGAGGCGATGAGGTCGGTGCTCAGGTCCCCGGCGACCACACGCGGGTGCCGCAGCAGACGGCGCAGGTAGGCGGTGTTGGTCACGCAGCCCAGCAACTGGTAGGAGCCCAGCGCGGAGTCCATCCGGTTCAGGGCCTCGGCGCGGTCCGCACCCCAGGTGATCACCTTGGCGAGCATCGGGTCGAAGTCCGAGGTGATCCGCCCGCCCTGGGCGATGCCCGAGTCCACCCGGACCTCGTACCCCCGGGGTTCGGCGAGGGACAGGATCGGCCCGCCGGTGGGCAGGAAGCCGCGGTCGGCGTCCTCGGCGTAGATACGCGACTCCACCGCGTGCCCGATCCAGGACACGTCGGACTGGGCGAAGGGCAGGGTCTCCCCGTAGGCCACCCGCACCTGGAGTTCGACCAGGTCCACTCCGCGCTCGCCGCGCACCGCGACGATCTCCTCGGTGACCGGGTGCTCGACCTGAAGGCGGGTGTTCATCTCCAGGAACGAGAACGACAGGTCGCCGCCCGGACCCGCCTCGGCGATGAACTCCACAGTGCCCGCGCCCACGTATCCGCACGAGCGGGCGGCGGCCACGGCGGCCTCGCCCATGGTGGCGCGCTGGGCGCCGGTGAGCAGCGGGGAGGGCGCCTCCTCCACCACCTTCTGGTGGCGGCGCTGGAGGCTGCACTCGCGCTCGCCCAGGTGCAGGACGTTGCCGTGGGAGTCGGCCATGACCTGCACCTCGATGTGGCGGGGCCGCTCCACCAGCCGCTCCACCAAGAGGGTGGAGTCGCCGAAGGAGGCCAGCGCCTCGCGCCGGGCGGCCGCCGCACCGGCCACCAGGTCGTCGGGTGAGCGCACGGAGCGCATGCCCTTGCCGCCGCCCCCGGCGGAGGGCTTGATGAGCAGCGGGTAGCCGGTCTCCTCGGCGGCGCGCAGGAGTTCGTCGTCGCCCAGGGGCTGCCCGGGCTTCTCGGTGAACCCGCCCAGGACGGGCACGCCCGCGGCGGCCACGGTGTCCTTGGCGCGGATCTTGTCGCCCATGGCCTCGATCGCGGTGGCCGGGGGGCCGATGAAGACCAGCCCGGCTTCGGTGCAGGCGCGCGCGAAGCCGGCGTTCTCGGACAGGAAGCCGTAGCCGGGGTGCACGCCGGTGGCGCCGCAGTCCAGGGCCAGGGCGACGATCGCGTCGGCGTCCAGGTAGTGCTCCACCCGCAGTGCCAGGTCGGCGGCGAGGGTGTGCGGGGCGTTCGCGTCGGCGTCGGTGTACACGGTGGCCGGACTGATGCCCATGCGGCGCAGGGTGCGCATGACGCGCAGCGCGATCTCGCCCCGGTTGGCGACCATGATGCGCGCGGGCCCGCGGACGCCGGGGTTCGTGCGTGGCGTTGTGGTCAAGGGTTCCTCACATCCGGAAGACGCCGTAGCCCACCGGCTCCAGCGGGGCGTGGCGGGCGGCGGACAGGGCCATGGCGAGCACGTCGCGGGTGTCGGCGGGGTCGATGACGCCGTCGTCCCACAGCCGCGCGGTGGAGTAGTAGGGGCTGCCCTGCTCCTCGTACTGGTCGCGCACGGGGGCCTTGAAGGCCTCCTCGTCCTCGGCGGACCACTCCCGCCCGCGCGCGGTCAGCTGGTCGCGGCGGACGGTGGAGAGCACCGAGGCGGCCTGCTCGCCGCCCATCACCGAGATGCGCGCGTTGGGCCACATCCACAGGAACCGGGGGGAGTAGGCCCGCCCGCACATGCTGTAGTTGCCCGCGCCGAAGGAACCGCCCACGACCACCGTGAACTTGGGGACGCGGGCGCAGGCCACGGCGGTGACCATCTTCGCTCCGTGCTTGGCGATGCCGCCCGCCTCGTAGTCCCGCCCGACCATGAACCCTGAGATGTTCTGGAGGAAGACCAGCGGCACGCCGCGCCGGTCGCACAGCTCGATGAAGTGGGCGCCCTTGAGGGCGGACTCGGCGAACAGGATGCCGTTGTTGGCGACGATCCCGACCGGGTGGCCGTGCAGGTGCGCGAACCCGGTGACCAGGGTCGTGCCGTACTCGGCCTTGAACTCGGTGAACTCGCTGCCGTCCACGATCCGGCCGATGACCTCGCGCACGTCGTAGGGGGTGCGCGTGTCGGCGGGCACCACCCCGTACAGCTCCCCGGGGTCCAGCGCCGGGGGACGGGGCTCGCGCACCTCCCACGCGGGCGGTTCGGGCGGGCCCAGGGTGTCGGCGATGCGCCGTACGAGGGTGAGGGCGTGCGCGTCGTCGTCGGCCAGGTGGTCGGTGACCCCCGACACCCGCGAGTGCAGGTCGCCGCCGCCCAGCTCCTCGGCGGTGACGACCTCTCCGGTCGCCGCCTTGACCAGCGGTGGGCCGCCCAGGAAGATCGTGCCCTGTTCCCGCACGATGACCGCCTCGTCGCTCATCGCCGGGACGTAGGCGCCGCCCGCCGTGCACGAGCCCAGCACCGCGGCGATCTGCGGGATGCCCATCCGCGACATGGTGGCCTGGTTGTAGAAGATCCGGCCGAAGTGCTCGCGGTCGGGGAAGACGTCGTCCTGCATGGGCAGGAACGCGCCCCCGGAGTCGGCGAGGTAGACGCACGGAAGCCGGTTGTGCAGCGCCACCTCCTGGGCGCGCAGGTGCTTCTTGACGGTCATGGGGTAGTAGCTGCCGCCCTTGACGGTGGCGTCGTTGGCGACCACTACCGTCGGGCGGCCCATGACCCGGCCCACGCCCGCGATCATCCCGGCGCCGGGAGCGTCCTGCCCGTCCGCGCCGTAGAGCCCGTACGCGGCCAGGGGGGCGATCTCAAGGAAGGGGGAGCCGGGGTCCAGGAGGAGGTCGACGCGGTCGCGCGGCAGGAGTTTGCCCCGCTCGACGTGGCGTGTCCGGGTCCTCTCAGGGCCGCCCAGGGACGCGGTGGCGATCCGCTCGCGCAGCTCCAGGGCGAGGGCGCGGTTCGCCGCGTCGTTGGCGGCGAACGCGGGCCCGGCGGTGTCCACCGCCGTGCCGAGCACAGATGCCCTGCTCATGGTGTCCTCTCGTGGAGGGGTGTTAATGCTCACTAACATCTGGGATGTTAGTGACTACTAACATGGGTGTCCAGGGCCCGGCGCGACACCGGGGGAGGGGAAGGAGGCCGGATGGGGGGCAGGTCCGCGGGCGAGCGGCGCGCGGCGCTCCTGGGCGCGGCGGCGCGGCTCTTCGCCGAGCGCGGCTACCGGGGTGTGTCCATCGACGACCTCGGCCGCGCCGTCGGCACGACCGGGCCCGCCCTGTACCGCCACTTCCGCGGCAAGCAGGAGCTGCTCGGCGCGGTGCTGGTCGACGTCAGCGAACGCCTGGCGCTCCGGGGCGGCGAGCTGGTGGCGCGGGCGTCGGGCGCCGAGGAGGCGCTGGAGGCCCTGCTGCGCGGGCACATCGCCTTCGCTCTGGACGAGCCCGACCTGATCACGGTGCACGACCGGGAGCTGGGCAACCTCACCGACGCGGACCGGCGCCGGGTGCGCCGCCTCCAACGCGGCTACGTCGAGCAGTGGGTGGGGGTGCTGGGCGAGTTGCGCCCCGACGCCTCGGCCACCGTCCTGCGTGCCGCCGTGCACGCCGTGTTCGGTCTGCTCAACTCCACCCCGCACAGCCGGGGCGAGCTGTCGCGGCGGCACATGGCGGGGCTGCTGCTGGAGATGGGCCGGGCTGCCCTGACCGTCCCCGCCGCCGAGCCCGACTGAGCGTTCGCCCCGAGCCCGTTCCGGCCGCCGTTCTCCAGGGCGCCTCCGGTACCGGGTGCCCCGCCCGTCGTGCCCCGCGGGCCCTTCCCGGGATTTGGCGCCGGTCATGCCCTGCGCTGACCCGCCGCCGGGTAGACAGGGCGCCAGGCACCGGAGAGGAGGAGCGCCATGAACGTGGTGAGCAGGGGTTTCCAGGGGCGCAGGGGAGGCGACCCCTCACGTGTGCCCCCGGGGCAGTACGAGACCCACGACTTCCCCGTGCTGTCGGCCGGTCCCACACCGCACGTGGACACGGCCGAATGGACCTTCGCGATCGCCGACGAGGCGGGCGGCACCCGTTCCTGGACGTGGGACGAGTTCCTGGACCTGCCCCAGGAGCGGCCCCGCGTGGACATCCACTGCGTCACCCGCTGGTCCAAACTCGACACCGACTGGGCGGGCGTGAGCGTGGACACCCTCCTGGAGGACGTGGAGACCGCGGCGGAGTACGCCCTGGCGGTCAGCCACGGCGGCTACACCGCCAACCTGCCGCTCCAGGACCTCACCGACGGCCGGGCCTGGGTGGTGCACAGCTTCGGCGGGGAACCGCTGGCCCCCGAGCACGGCGGCCCCGCCCGGCTGCTGGTCCCGCACCTGTACTTCTGGAAGTCGGCCAAGTGGGTGCGCGGGCTGCGGCTGATCGAGGAGGACGAGCCCGGGTTCTGGGAGCAGGCCGGGTACCACGACTACGGCGATCCGTGGCGCGAACAGCGCTACCAGGGCGACTGATGGCGGCCTGGCGGCCCGCCGAGCTGGTGGCCGACCGACGGGAGACCGCGAGCGCCAGGACCCTGGTCCTGGAGGTGCCGGGGTGGCCCGGGCACCGGCCGGGCCAGCACGTGGACGTGCGCCTGACCGCAGAGGACGGCTACACCGCCCAGCGCGGCTACTCGATCGCCTCGGCCGCGGACGGCGAGCGCGTCGAGCTGACCGTGCAGCGGGTGGCGGGCGGGGAGGTCTCCCCCTACCTGGTGGACGTGTTCGCGCCGGGCGACCGGGTGGAGGTCCGCGGCCCGCTGGGCGGCTGGTTCGTGTGGGACGCCGCGTCGCCCGACCCGGCGGTCCTGGTGGGCGGCGGTTCGGGCGTGGTCCCGCTGATGGCGATGGTGCGCGAGCGGCGCCGGACGGGCGGCCGGGCCCTGTTCCGGGTGCTGTACTCGCTGCGCACCCCCGAGGACCGTTACTACCGGGGCGAGCTGGGCGCGCACAGGCAGGGCGACGGAGGGGTCGACGTGTTCCTGGCCTACACGCGCCGCGCGCCCGAGGGCGCGCTCCGGGGACCGGGGCGGCTGGGCGTGGCCGAACTCAACACGCACGGCTTCCCCGCAGAGTTCGCGCCGGTGTGCTTCGTGTGCGGGCCCACCGGCTTCGTGGAGACGGTGGCCGACGCCCTGGTCGCGCTGGGGCACGATCCCCGGCGGGTGCGTACCGAGCGTTTCGGCTCGGGGGGAGGCGGCGGATGAGGGAACCGGAGCACCTGGACGCCAACGTGCTGGCCGGACCGCTTTCGGAGATCATGTCCGTGGACCTGACCTCGGCCGAGCGCCGCTGCTCGGTGTGCGGGGCGTGCGGGACCTTCGCCGAGCTGTACGTGACGACGGACGGGCCCGGTCTGGTGGCGAGCTGCCCGCGGTGCCGGACCCTGGTCCTGCGGCTGGTGCGCACACCCGACAGCGTGTGGCTGGACCTGGGCGGCACCGGGGTCGTCCGGATCCGGCTCGGGCCCTGACGGGGGCCGGGGCGGGCCCGCGGGCCCGCCCCGGCACCACGTCCGCGTCCTACACGCCGCCCGTGTCCGTGCCCTGCTCCGCCGGAGCCGCCGGGGCCTCCTCAGCGGTGGTCCCCGGTGTTCCGTTGACCTCCGGCGGGTCGGTGTTCTCCCCGAAGACCCCGTCGAAGAGGAAACCGAGCACTCCCCCGGGACGCGAGTCGTCCTGGTCCGCGGCGGCGGCCGTGGCGGCCCCCGTACCGGCGACGGTCAGCCCGGCGGCCAGTACCGCTGCGGCGGTGATCCTGGTGAACGTACGCATATGCGTTCACGACTCCCTTCGTTTCGAGCGTCAGTGCATTACGTGATTATCTTGTTACAGAAAGTCACGAAAATCACGAACTCCCGCGCACGGGTGTTTCGGTCCGGTCCGGGGAGCCGCCACGCCCTCCCCAGAGGCCGCCAACAGCGGGCAAAGTCCCCGGCAGGCCGCGGGCGGCGGCTCCGGTATCCGCCGACCCGGCCATACATTGGCCGCGGTCTTGTGGGTAGTGCTGCGTCCAACGGTCCAACGGACGCACTCAGCCGTCCCGCCCCACGACACGTCAGAAGGAGCGCTGTCTATGTCTCGGCCTCGTATCGTGGTGGTCGGCGCGGGTTTCGGTGGTCTCCACACCCTGCGCCACCTCGAACGCCGCATCCCGGCGGGCGCGGCGGACATCGCCCTCGTCGCGCCGCACGACTACATGCTCTACAGCCCCCTGCTGCCGCAGGTGGCCTCCGGGCTGCTCACACCGCAGTCGGTCGCCATGTCGGTGCACGGTCTGACCCGGCGGACCCGGTTCGTCCCCGGACACGCCGTCGGCGTGGACCCGGGGGACCGCGTGGTGGTCGTACGGCGCCCCACCGGCGAACTCGCCCCGGTCCGCTACGACCGCCTGGTCCTGGCGCCCGGCGGGGTCACCCGCGCCTTCGACATCCCCGGTCTGGCCGAGCACGCCTACGGCGCCAAGACGCTGGCCGAGGCGGTGCTCCTGCGCGACCACGTCCTGGCCCAACTGGAGCTGGCCAACGACAGCCGCGACCCGGCCGAGCGCGAGGAGCGCTGCCGCTTCGTCGTCGTCGGCGGCGGCTACACCGGCGTCGAGACCGCGGCCTCGCTCATGCGCCTGTGCCAGGAGGCGGCCAAGCGCTACCCGGACCTGCGTTCGGTGATCCGCTGGCACCTGGTGGACATCGCGCCCAAGGTGCTGCCCGAGCTCGGCGACCGCCTCGGCCGCAAGGCGCTCGACCTGCTGCGCTCCATCGGCGTCGAGGTCAAGCTCAAGGTGAGCGTGCGCGAGGTGACCGACGACAAGGTGGTGCTCACCGACGGCCGCGCCCTGCCCTGCCGCACCCTCATCTGGACGGCGGGCGTCTCGCCCAGCCCGCTCATGTCGACCCTGGACAAGCCCACCCAGAAGGGGCGCCTGGAGGTGGGCGCCGACCTGCGCGTCCCCGGACTCGACGACGTCTTCGCCGTCGGCGACGCCGCGGCGGTGCCCAACCTCTCGCACGAGGACAGCGACTACTGCCCGCCGACCGCCCAGTACGCCACGCGCCAGGCGGCCACCGTCGCCGAGAACGTGGTCTCGTCGGTCCTTGGACGCCCGATGAAGGAGTTCCGGCACCGTGACATGGGGCTGGTCGTGGACCTGAGCGGCAACGACGCGCTGGCGCGCGTCATGCAGTTGGAGCTGAGCGGACTGCCCGCGCTGGGCGTCACCCGCGGGTACCACCTGATGGCGGTGCCCTCCGCGACCGCGCGGGCGCGCATCCTGGCCAACTGGTGGATCCGCAAGGCCACCGGCGGCGACACCTCGCGCCTGGGGTTCGCCGACGGCGGGCGCCCGTCCTCGTTCGTGGCCAACGAGTCGGTCGACTACCTGGACGCGGAGACCTCCCGCCGGGAGGGCGCGCGCCTGCTGGAGAACCTGCACACGCGCTACGGCGTGCGCTGACCGGGGGCCGTCCGAACCCCGCCGTGCCCGGCCGAGCTGCCGCGACGCCCCGCCGAGGCAGCTCGGCCGGGGGAGCGGGGGCGGCGTGGTCAGGAACGGACCAGGCGGGCGATCGCCTCGGAGGCCTCGCGCACCTTCGCGTCCGCCTCCTCGCCGCCGTTGGCCACCGCGTTGGACACGCAGTGCTTGAGGTGCTCGTCGAGCATGGACAGCGCGAAGGACCGCAGCGCCTTGTTGGCCGCCGACGTCTGGGTCAGGATGTCGATGCAGTACTGGTCGTCCTCGACCATCCGCTGCAACCCCCGGATCTGGCCCTCGATACGGCGCAGCCGGTTGATGTGGCTCTGCTTGTCGTTACTGTAACCGTGGGTCGCAGCCATGCTCCCGCTTCCGTGTCGTTCCTGCTCAGATGCCATTACCATACCCCCTCGTGGTATCCAACTGCGGGGGTCGGGGACGCATTCCGCCGGTGCGCCCCCGTGGACGCGCGTCTCACCGCCAACGCGGCCGTAGTAGGAGTTTCCCAGACGAACGGGGACCGGTCGCCGCGCCCGCGGGCGCGCGTGCCGTGCGCGGGGTCGTCACCGCGCGTAAACGTCCGGTCCGCTCTGGGCAACGCGGGGGTGGGGAGCCTTGCCCGCGGCCCCGCCCCGAACCGACCATGGCGGTATGACTGACAGGGCTGAGAACGACATCATGGCCACCATCCGCGGACTGATCGACGAGGAGCACGCGCTCCGCTCCACCGCCGGAGGGCTGGACCCGCAGGAGCGCGCCCGCATCAAGCAGGTCGAGGAGGCGCTCGACCAGTGCTGGGACCTGCTCCGCCAGCGCAGAGCCCGCAGCGAGTTCGACCAGGACCCCGACCGGGCCGAACCGCGTCCGGTCTCCGAGGTCGAGAACTACCGGCAGTAGGGGGCCGAACCGAGAACCCCGCGTGCTCCGCGAGCGTCAACACGGGTACAGCGGCGCCGGGCGATGACCGCACGGCCGCACGGCGCCCCACCCCGGGAGCACAGAAGGAAGCGCATGCTCACCACACTGACCGGGCTGGGCCTGGCCTCCGCGGCCGGGCTCAACGCCTACATCCCCCTCCTCCTCGTCGGACTCCTCGCACGCTTCACCGGCCTGGTCCCGCTGGGGGAGTCCTGGCAGTGGATCGAGCACCCCGCCACCCTGGCGGTCCTCACCGTGCTGCTGGTCGTGGAGTTCGCTGCGGACAAGATCCCCGCGGTCGACAGCTTCAACGACGCCCTCCAGACCGCGGTGCGGCCCACCTCCGGCGGCATCACCTTCGGCGCGGGGGCCTCCGCGGTGGAGCTCGGCGAGATCACCGGGGCCGCCTCCGGCGCGGCCGCGGGCGGGGACGGGGTCTCCTGGTGGGCGGTGGTCGCGGGCGTGGTCGTCTCCCTGGCCTTCCACGCGGTCAAGTCCCTGGCCCGGCCCGTGGCCAACTCCGTCTCCCTGGGGTGCGCGGCCCCGGCGGCCTCCTTCCTGGAGGACGTCGTCAGCTTCGTCACCTCGCTGCTGGCCCTCCTGGTGCCCGTCCTGGTCCTCGTCGTGTTCCCGCTCATGGTGGCGGCCGGCGTGTGGGCGGTCCGGCGCGGGCGGCGGCTGCGCCGGGAGCGCCGCGAGGCGCGGGGCGCCGGGCCGCGGGGGACGGACACGGGCGCGCCCGCCGGCGCGGAGGGCGGGAGCCCGGCGGGGGAGTCCCGCCCGGGGTGAGGCGCCCCGGCGGGCGCGGGAGCCGGGCCGGGGTGGCGCACGACGCATTCCCCGACCGGGACCGGTGCCCGTAAAGTGCGGTCAATGGCTGAGACGACTTTCGACCGACACGACAGCACCCACATCGTCTGGGACTGGAACGGCACCCTCCTCAACGACAACCACGCCAACCTCGCCGCGGTGAACGCCGTGTGCGAGCTGTTCGGCCGCGACCCCGTAGAGCTGGACCACTGGCGCTCCGTCTTCCGCCGTCCCCTCATCCCCTGCTACGAGGAGCTCCTCGGCCGGGCCTTCGAGGAGGGCGAGTGGGAACGGGCCGAGAGGCACTACGACAGCAGCTACCAGGAGCTGCTGCCCTCCTGCGAACTCACCGCGGGCGTCCCCGACGTCCTGCGGGAGTGGACCCGCGGCGGCGGCACCCAGTCCCTGCTGTCCATGGCCTCCCACGAACACCTGGTGCCCCTGATCAAGGAGCGCGGCCTGACCGGGCACTTCACCCGGGTGGACGGCCGCCGTTTCCAGACCGAGCACGACTCCAAGGCCGAGCACCTGGTGCGCCACCTCGAACACCAGGGCATCGACCCGGCCCGGGTCGTGCTGATCGGCGACATCGACGACGACGCCCGCGCCGCCCGCGAGGCCGGGGCCCGCTCCATCCTCGTCACCAGCGGCCTGATGTCCCGCGTCCGCCTGGAGGCCACCGGCTCCCCTGTGGTCGACTCCCCGGCGGCCGCGGTGGCCGCGCTGCGCGGCGACTGAGGCGACCGCCGGGCCCGGTGGGGCCCCGCGCTTCGGGGTCGAGCCCGCGGAAGAGGCGGCAAAGATCCGGTCACCGGCTCTCCCGCCCCCTCCGGTCCCTGTCAACGGGTGCCGCCCACGCCCGCGCGGCCGCCCGGCGGTGGGTCCCGCACACAGGTCCCCTCCCGCAGGTGACCTGCGCACTCGACGCGCCCACCGGCCCCCGTCACCCCGGGGGCCGGGCCGTGGCCGCCGACATGGGGTGTTGTTAGATGGGTCTCACAGCGACACACGGCCGGCGACACGCCGTGCGGAACACAGTGCTAATGGGAAGGCGGGCCAATGACGGAGAACAGCGTGCCCCGGGTGCTCTGGAAGCCCGACGAGGAGAGGGCCGCGTCCTCCAACATCGTCGCGTTCGCCCGATGGGCCGAGCGGGAGAAGGGGGTCCGGGCCTTCGGCGACGCCTCCGCCGCGTCCTTCGACTACGACTCCCTGTGGCGCTGGTCGGTCACCGACGTCGACGGCTTCTGGGAGTCGGTCTGGGAGTACTACGGCGTGCGCTCGGAGACCCCCTACGAACGGGTCCTGGGCGAGCGCTCCATGCCCGGGGCCGAGTGGTTCCCCGGTGCCACCCTCAACTACGCCCGGCACATCTTCGAGGACCGCGACGACGACCGCGTGGCCATCCGCCACGCCACCGAGCTGCGCGGCCTCGGCGAGTGGACCTGGGGCGAACTGCGCCGCCGCACCGCCGCCATCGCCGCCGGACTGCGCGAGCTGGGGGTGGGCCCCGGCGACCGCGTCGTGGCCTACCTGCCCAACCTGCCCGAGACCGTCGCCGCCTTCTACGCCGCGGCCTCCCTGGGCGCCGTGTGGTCCTCCTGCTCCCCGGACTTCGGCGTACGCAGCGTCATCGACCGCTTCGCCCAGATCGAGCCCAAGGTCCTGCTCGCCGTGGACGGCTACCGCTACGGGGGCAAGGACTTCGACCGCCGCCCCGTCGTGGAGGAGCTGCGCGCGGCCCTGCCCACCGTCGAGCACACCGTCCTGCTCGACTACCTCCACCCCGGGGAGTCCCCCGACGGCACCCTGCCCTGGGGTCGGCTGGAGGAGTCCGGGGCCGGGGCCGAGCTGGAGTTCGCCTCCGTCCCCTTCGACCACCCCCTGTGGGTGCTCTACTCCTCGGGCACCACCGGCCTGCCCAAGGCCATCGTCCACGGGCACGGCGGCATCCTGCTCGAACAGCTCAAGAACCTCCACCTGCACCTGGACGCCCGGGAGCACGACCGGGTCTTCTGGTTCACCACCACCGGCTGGATGATGTGGAACTTCCTGGTCAGCGTGCTGCTGACGAAGGCCTCCATCGTCCTGTACGACGGCAGCCCCGCGGCCCCCGACCTGGGAGCGCTGTGGGACCTCGCAGCCGAGGCCGGGGTCACCGTATTCGGCACCAGCGCCGGGTTCCTCTCCTCCTGCATGAAGGAGGGCGTCCACCCCCGCCGGGGCCGCGACCTGTCCGCGCTCAAGGCCATCGGTTCCACCGGATCGCCGCTCAGCCCCGAGGCCTTCTCCTGGGTCTACGAGGAGTTCGGCGAGGACCTGTGGCTGTTCTCCACCTCCGGCGGCACCGACGTGTGCAGCTGCCTGGTCGGCGGCACCCCGACCCTGCCCGTCCACGAGGGCGAGATCCAGTCCCGGGCCCTGGGCATGGCCGTGGCCTCCTGGGACCCCGACGGCAGGGAGCTGGTCAACGAGGTCGGCGAACTCGTCGTCACCGAGCCCGCCCCTTCCATGCCGCTGTTCCTGTGGGGCGACGACAGCGGCGAGCGGCTGCGCGAGAGCTACTTCTCCGTCTACCCGGGCGTCTGGCGGCACGGCGACTGGATCGCGATCACCGACCGCGGCACCGCGGTCATCTACGGCCGCTCCGACTCCACCATCAACCGCGGCGGCGTGCGCATGGGCACCAGCGAGATCTACCGCGCGGTCCTGGCCCTGGACGAGGTCGTCGACGCGCTGGTCGTGGACGTGCCCCAGGCCGACGGCTCCTCCCGGATCGAGCTGTTCACCGTGCTGCGGGAGGGTGCCGACCTGGAGGGCGACCTGCCGCGGGAGATCGCCCGCCGCATCCGCACCGACTGCTCGCCCCGCCACGTACCCGACCGCGTCCGCGTCATCGGCGCGGTGCCCCGGACCCTGTCGGGCAAGGTCCTGGAGGTGCCGGTCAAGCGCATCCTCATGGGGGAGCGGCCGGAGCGGGTCGCCAGCCGCGACTCGCTGGCCAACCCCGAGGCGCTCGACTTCTTCAGCACCCTGGCCGGGGAGCGGGAGAGCACCGGCTGACGGCGACCGCGCCGGGGCACGTGGCCGGTGGCGGCCACGTGCCCCGGCCCGTTGTCGCCGCGCGGGCGACGGCATAGCCTGACGGGCGTGACACGGAACCAGTCCGGTGAGACCTCCGCCGCCCCCGCGGGCCCGTCCCCGGGCCGTGGCCGGATCGACGGCATCGACGCCGCACGCGCCCTCGCGGTGTTCGGGATGTTCGTCGTCCACCTCGGAGTGGAGTCCATGGGGCTGCTGTCGCCCGAGGGCTACGCCTGGGACGTGCACGGCGTCGTGCGCGGCAACTCCTCGGCGCTCTTCGCCCTCCTGGCGGGGACCTCCCTGGCCATGATGACCGGGCGCACCGACCCGGTCGGCGGCGACCGCCTGCGCGGGGCCGCGGTGCGCATCCTCACCCGCGCGGCGCTCATCGGCGTGCTGGGCCTGGCGCTGGACCTCATGGGGGTCCCGGTCGCCATCATCCTGACCTACTACGCGGGCTTCTTCGTGTTGGCCCTGCCCCTGGTCAAGCTGCGCTCGGGCGCGCTGTGGACGGTGGCGGGCACCCTGGCCCTGCTCGGCCCGCCGCTCTCGTTCCTGCTGCGCGACAACGTCTTCCCGCCTTCGCCGCGCACGTCCTCGTTGTCCTCGCTCAGCGAGTTCCTCCTGACCGGCTACTATCCGGCGATCACCTTCATGGCCTTCGTGACCGCGGGGATGGCCCTGGGGCGGCTGGACCTGGCCGCCGCCGCGGTGCGGCTGCGCCTGCTGGCCTCCGGCGCGGCCCTGCTCCTGCTCGGCCACCTAGGCTCCTGGGCCCTGCTCGAACCGATGGGCGGCATGGACCGCCTGGTGCGGGCCAGCGGCCCCGGCCTGACCGGCCTGCCCTCCGGGGAGGTGACCGACGAGGCTACGGCGGCCCTGGTGCGCGCCGCGGTGGTCGAGGAGACGCAGTCGCTCTCGGGCCAGGTGCCCACCGACTCCTGGTGGTGGCTGGCGGTCGGCACGCCCCACACCGGCACCACCTTCGAGATCGCCGAGGCGGTCGGCCAGGGACTCGTGGTGCTGGTGGTGTGCATGTTCCTGTGCGACCGCTTCCGGGTCCTCATGTACCCGCTGACCTCGGTCGGCCGGATGCCGCTCACCGTCTACACCGGGCACATCCTGGCCCTGGCGATGGTCATCGCCGCCTCCGGCGGGATCGGCTGGCACCGGCCGTGGCTGCTGGAGGGCTTCGTCCTGGGGGCACTGGTCTTGGCCACCCTGTGGCGGCTCACGGCGGGCAGGGGACCGGCCGAACTCCTCCTCGGGGAGGCCGCCGACGGCATGGTCGCCCTGGTGGAGGAACGAAGATCCGCCACCGCCGAGGGAGGCACTCCCGGCCGTCCTAGCGACGGTCCCCCCGCGTGATTTTGGCCGAGGTGCGGTCTCGGTGGGCCAGGGAGTCGGTGGTGGTCCGCGCGTTCTGTCGCATGAGCCTGCGCGCGTCGTCGGCCGCCGACCGCGCGACGGCCGGACTGGCCACGGGGCGCTGCGCGACCTCGGCGTCCTCGGGCAGGCCGATGTCCATGGGCAGGCCCGCCCGGCTGATCACCCGCAGTTGGGCGTCCTCCTGCGACTTGGAGGGCCGGATGTCGCCGTCGGGGGTGCGCCACGCCTTCAGGCGGGCGTGCAGCCAGTCGGTGCCCTGGTAGTCGGGGCCGTTCGGCCACGGCGCGCCGTCGGGGCGGTGCCCCAGCGCGTGCAGCGCGTCGGCGACGGTCCACCCGGCGGAGAAGAAGCGCGCGGTCTCGTCGCGCAGCGCGCGAAAGTCCACGCGGCGCAGGGACGCCTCCTCGCGGCGCAGCGTCTCGCAGGCGTCGTGCACGTCCCGGGGGGTGTGCCGGGCGCGGTGCAGGGGGTCGGCCTCGGGCCTGCGCAGCAGGGAGTCGTCCACCGTCACGATCACCTCGCCGCGGCGGTTGTCCCAGACGCTGACCTCCTCGCGCGCCCATCCCTGGGACTCGGCCAGGGCCACCGCCATCCTGCGCAGGTCGACCCGATCGTCGTCGCTGCTGATCCGGAACTCCGCCATGTGCCCAGCCTAGACGAGCCCTCTCCCCGGACCGGATCGCGCCGGACCTCCGGCCCCGCTCAGTACCGCTGCACCGGGCGGACCATCACCAACTGCGGTGCCCCCGCCGCGTCCACGAAGCGGCGGCCGGTGAAGACGAACCCTGCGCGCGCGTAGACACGGGCCGCCGCGTGGTTGGCCTCGTCCACGCACAGCACCAGCTCGACCGCCCGCGGCGCCACCTGCGCGGCCAACCGGTCCAGCAGCGGAGGGGAGCACACGCTCCGCCCCACGCCCCGGTTCTGCCAGGCGGTGGTGACGTAGAAGGCGCGCAGCAGCACCGCCCGCGCCGGGTCGGGGACCAGGTCGCGCGCGTGCACGGCCCGGTCCAGCACGCCGAAGCCCGCGCAGGCCGCCCGCGCCCCGGCGGCGTCGGCGACGGCTCCCGGACCGACGACGGCGAAGGGCGTGCGCGCCGGGTCGGCGTCGGCGGCGGGCAGGGTGGTCACCGGCAGCAGCACGTGTCCGCGCTGACCGGGCGGCAGGCGGTGGCGCAGCACGGCCAGCCGCAACAGGTCCGCCTCCGGTGTGACCCGGTCCAGCCGTACCAGGCGCACCCGCTCAGCCCCGCCCCCGCGTGGCCCGCTCCGCTCTCCGGCCGACATCACCGCTCCCGTCGCCTCGGGGTCCGCTCCTCCGGCTCCCGGGCCCGGCGGTGCGGGCAGGGGGGAGGATTCGGGCCAGTCTCGCATCTCGCCCAGGTGCGAAAAGGGAGTGGTCCGGTCTAGACCGCGCGTGTCAGCCCCAGAGGCGGCAGAACGGTACGGACGCCCTCTTCCGGGGGTTCTCCGCGCCGGATTGGAGGAAATGACGGCGAGAAATCGTCGGGTGGGTTGGAGGCTCCTCCAACCTTGGGCGGCTCGATCCGGACGGGTGCTGACGGCGGCCCCACCCGGCGTTAGGGTGACTGCCTGACGGCCCGGCCTTGAGGGGAGACCTCCCCGCGCGCCGCGCCCAGAGCCCCGTTTCCGCTGGCCACAGCGGACGGGCAGGCCAGCAACCCGACGAGCTGTAGGTGCCCGTGCCCCACACCGCATTCGCGCCCGAGGCGGCGACCAACCGCGAACTCCGCGCGTTCCTGCACGGCTTCCCGGGTGTGGACGAGGTAGGCGCGCGAGCCCGCGCCCAGGACCTGTCCACCCGGTCGGTCAAGACCACCGCCAAGGCCCGGGCCATCGACCTGGCCATCTCCATGGTGGACCTGACCACCCTGGAGGGCGCCGACACCCCCGGCAAGGTCCGGGCCCTGTGCGCCAAGGCCGCCCACCCCGAC
>NZ_LEKI01000045.1:0-35021 GCF_001029525.1 Nocardiopsis sp. RV163
GGATCGTGGTCGGGGGAGTGGCCGGACGCGGCACCGCCGAGGCCGGAGCGGAGCCCGCTACACGGGCGCGTGGGGCCCGTACTGCCGGGGCGGCTCGGGCTCGGGGACCACGCCCGCGTTCTCCTGCGCCTCGGCGGCCATGTCCAGGTTGCCGTTGAAGTAGTGCGTGGTGGCCTCGCTGGCCCCGGTCACGGCGCTCACGGCCAGTCCGGCCATGTCGCCCATGAGACCGAAGTTGTGCTCGGCGAACTCGCCGAGCGCGACGCTGACGGGCGTGCTCCCCGCCTCCTCGTTGATCGCCGTGATCAGGCTCTCGGCGGAGGTCATGGCGCCGACGAGGCCGTCGTCGCCGCCCTCCTCGCCGATGTATCCGGCGACGCTGGTCAGCACGGCGCCCACCTCGGCGGGCTGGATGTTCCACCCGGTCATGCGGACACTCTCCTCTCAGGGGCTCTCGGAGCTCTCGGGGGCTTCAGGAGGCGCCGGGGCGCGAGAAGGCGCCCGCGCGGAAGTTGGCGGGCGGTGCCGCGTCCGCGGGCGCGGACCCCTCCCGGCGCTGGACGGCCTGGATCTGCTCGTTGAGCATGCCCAGGGAGGCGTGCAGGGCGGCGAGGTCGCCCCGGAGCCGGGAGCGCATCCGCGCGGACGCCGTGACGAGTCCGGGGTGGGCGCCGCGTGCGGCGTCCTCACCGGTGTCCTCGTCGAGGACGGCCTGCTCCTCGCTCGGCTCCACCAGGTCGAACTTCACGTACTCCCCCTCTCGGCCGGGCCGTGTCCGTTCCTTGTGACGTCCGAATGCCCTCGGTGGTTCGGGAAACCTCGCGCACACCTTATTCTCGCGCGCGGACAGTCGTTCCGGCCAGGGGTTGTCCGCTTCACGGCGGCGATTCCGCTTCGTACGGGCCCGCGGGGTCGGGGCGCTCGGGCCGCCCCCTTAGTCTTGTGCCCATGACCCGCGCCAAACTCGACAAGAAGCCCCAAGACGTCGCGGCGATGTTCGACGGCATCGCCGACAGGTACGACCTCGTCAACGACGTCATCTCGCTGGGCCAGGACCGCATCTGGCGCAAGGCCGCGGTCAACGCGGTCGACGCCTACAGCGGCGAACTCGTCCTGGACCTGGCGGCGGGCACGGGCACCTCCTCGGAGTCCTTCATCAGGAAGGGCGCCCGCGTTGTGGCCTGCGACTTCTCCCTCGGTATGCTCCGCGCGGGAGTGCGGCGGCGCGGAGGGGCCTCCCGGGGCGGCGTGACCTTCGTGGCGGGCGACGCCCTGCACCTGCCCTTCGCCGACGAGACCTTCGACGCGGTCACGATCTCCTTCGGCCTGCGCAACGTCAACGACGTGGACCGGGCGCTGCGCGAGCTGCGGCGCGTCACCAAGGTCGGCGGACGGATGGTCATCTGCGAGTTCAGCCACATCCCGGTGGAGTTCGTGGACCGGCTCTACTCCACCTACCTCATGGGCGCCCTGCCCAAGATCGCGGGCGCGGTGTCCGGCAGCGGCGACTCCTACGACTACCTGTCCGAGTCGATCATGGCCTGGCCCAAGCAGCCCGAGCTGGCCCGCCGCCTCCAGGACGCGGGCTGGTCGCGGGTGGCCTGGCGCAACCTGTCGACGGGGATCGTCGCCCTGCACCGGGGCTTCCGCGACGAGTAGGACCACCGGAGCGGGGGCCCGGCCACCGAAACCGCGGCGGGCCGACACCGCGGACCGCGGGCGGCCCCACCGCGAGCCCGCCCCGCGGACACCGCGCGGCCGAAGCACACCGGGCGTAAAAATCTCGTAATCCCGAGGAGCACCCCGCTCCTCGGGATTTTCGTGTTGCCCGTGCGGTCCCTGAGGCGGTGGTCACCATTCTGAACTGGGGCTCTCGCGGAGCGTGACGGCGTTCGAGGCGTGTGAAGCCTTCTGGGGCCTATATCCCCTTTGATAGCAGGCCGTCTGAATACCCCCCTGGGACTCGCCTCTGGCTGCGGGAGGGTCTAGACTGCCGAAAAGGGCTTGTGAAGTGCTTCACAAGTCTAGGAGGTATAGGACACATGCCTCTATGTCGGACATAACGGACTCTCCACAGCACCCATACAACTCCCCCCGTGAGCGGGTCCATCCCGCAGGCAGGCCCGCCACGGTGCATCCGCGCGAGCAGTCGAGGACCCACCCGTGAGCGAGACAGCCACCTCCTCTCCCCGAGGCCGGGAGCGGACCGAGTACGACGCCGACGTGATCGTGGTCGGCGCAGGTCCCTCCGGCTCCACCACCGCCTACTACCTTGCCCAGGCAGGACTGGACGTCCTGCTCCTGGAGAAGACCTCCTTCCCGAGGGAGAAGGTCTGCGGAGACGGACTCACCCCCCGCGCGGTCAAGCAGCTCACCGCCATGGGGGTCACCTTCGACGACCCGGGGTGGATGAAGAACCACGGCCTGCGCATCATCGGCGCGGGCGTCCGCCTGGAGCTGCCCTGGCCCGACCTGGCCGCCTACCCGGGTTTCGGCCTCGTGCGCACCCGTTACGACTTCGACCAGATCGTGGTCGACCGCGCGGTGGCCGCCGGGGCCAAGCTCCTGGAGCGCACCACCGTCACCGGCCCCCTCATGGACGAGCGCAGCAACCGCATCGTCGGCGTCCGGGCCAAGAACGCCGACCGCGAGCCCGTCACCTTCCGGGCGCCGCTGGTCGTGGCCGCCGACGGCAACTCCTCCCGGCTGTCCGTGGCCATGGGCATCCGCAAGCGCGACGACCGCCCCATGGGCGTGGCCGTGCGCACCTACTTCGAGAGCCCCCGCCACGAGGACGACTACCTGGAGTCGTGGCTGGAGCTGTGGGACCGCAGCGGCGACAAGGACGTCCTCCTGCCCGGCTACGGCTGGGTCTTCGGCGTCGGCGACGGCACCAGCAACGTCGGTCTGGGCATCCTCAACTCCACCTCGTCCTTCCAGGACATGGACTACCGCAAGCTCCTGCGCCGCTGGACCGAGTCCATGCCCGAGGAGTGGGGCTTCACCGAGGACAACCAGAAGGGCGCCATCCGCGGCGCCGCGCTGCCCATGGGCTTCAACCGGGTGCCGCACTACTCCCGCGGCCTCATGCTCGTCGGCGACGCGGGCGGCATGGTCAACCCCTTCAACGGCGAGGGCATCGCCTACGCCATGGAGGCCGGGAACATCGCCGCCGACGTGATCGTGCAGGCGCACGGAAGACCCACCCAGCAGACCCGGGAGCGGGCCCTGCTGCGCTACCCGGACGTGCTCGCCGACACCTACGGCGGCTACTACACGCTCGGCCGCTACTTCGTGAAGGTCATCGGCCAGCCCGAGTTCATGAAGTACGCGACCAGGTACGGCCTGCGCCAGCGCACCCTCATGAAGTTCGTGCTGAAGATGCTGGGCGGTCGAGCCCGGCTCCACAACAGGACACACGGGACGACCGGAGATGAGCCCGCACAAGTGAAAGCAATCACAAGCGCTCCCGGCACGCCGCGCGGGCGTGCCCAGCAGCCAGGAGGAGGGTGAGCGTGGAGCTGTACACACCGATCTTCGTGCTCGGCGGGATCGGCGCCGCGTTCGTCGTGGTGTCGATGGTCGCCGGTGCGGTCCTGGGGCCCAAGCGCTACAACCGCGCCAAGATGCAGGCCTACGAGTGCGGCATCGAGCCCACGCCGCAGCCCGCGGGCGGCGGCCGATTCACCGTCAAGTACTACATGACGGCCATGATGTTCATCGTCTTCGACATCGAGATCATCTTCCTCATCCCCTGGGCCGTGCACTTCGACGCCCTGGGCTGGTTCGGACTGGTCGCGATCGTCCTCTTCCTGGTGAACGTCTCCATCGCCTACGCCTACGAGTGGCGCCGAGGAGGCCTCGAATGGGACTGAACAGCCCTCTCCTCGGGCCTCCGCTCCGCTGCTCGACGGTCCCCGTTCCCCGCACAGGCGCTCCGAGACCTCCGGAACCCCGCCGGCGCCCGAACGCGAACCACAGCGGCAAAGCGCTGACCGCAGACCACACCCAGCAGCCCAGCCCGGAGGAGGACGTCTGATGGGACTAGAGGAGAAACTGCCCAGCGGCATCATGCTCACGACCGTCGAGCAGGTCGTGGGCCTGGCCCGCAAGAGCTCCATGTGGCCCGCCACGTTCGGCCTGGCCTGCTGCGCCATCGAGATGATGTCCGTCGGCGGCCCGCACTACGACCTGGCGCGGTTCGGCATGGAGAAGTTCGGCGCCACCCCGCGCCAGGCCGACCTGATGATCGTCGCCGGGCGGGTGAGCCAGAAGATGGCCCCCGTCCTGCGCCAGATCTACGACCAGATGCCCGAGCCCAAGTGGGTCATCGCGATGGGCGTGTGCGCCTCCAGCGGCGGCATGTTCAACAACTACGCGATCGTCCAGGGCGTGGACCACGTCGTCCCCGTGGACATGTACCTGCCCGGCTGCCCGCCGCGGCCGGAGATGCTCCTGGACGCCGTGCTCAAGCTGCACGACAAGGTGCAGAACACCAAGCTCGGCGCCCACCGGGAGCAGGAGATCACCGAGAACGAGGAGCGGATGCTCCGCCGTTCGCTGCCGCTGGTGAGCAAGGACTGACATGAGCACCGAGAACGAACGCGAACGCGACGAGGAAGCGGCCAACCTCCCCGACAAGCTGGGCCGCGAGCGGTTGGCCGCTCCGGTCCGGCGCACCGGGATGTTCGGCGCCACGACCACCGGCGACACCTCCGGCTTCGGCCGCCTGCAGGTGAGGGGGAGTGCTCCCGCGCGCAGCCAGCGCCCCTTCACCGACCCCGAGGACCCGCGCACCGCCGACTTCGACCGGGTGGCCGACGACCTGGAGGCCGCCCTGGGAGAGGACGCCGGAGCGGTCGAGCGGGTCGAGGCGGCCCGCGGCGAACTGACCTTCCACACCCGCCGCGAGGCGCTGCCGAGGCTGGTCCGCCTGCTGCGCGACGAACCCGCCCTGCGCTACGAGCTGTGCACGGGCGTGACGGGCGTGCACTTCCCCGACGACACCGGCCGGGAGCTGCAAGCGGTCTACCACTTCCGGTCGATCACCCACAACAGCGAGATCCGCGTCGCCACCACCTGCCCCGACGCCGACCCGCACGTGCCCTCGATCGTGTCGGTCTACCCGACCAACGACTGGCACGAGCGCGAGGCCTGGGACTTCTTCGGGATCGTCTTCGACGGCCACCCGGCGCTGACCCGCATCCAGATGCCCGACGACTGGCACGGCCACCCCCAGCGCAAGGACTACCCGCTGGGCGGCATCCCGGTCGAGTACCGGGGAGCCACCGTGCCCCCGCCGGACGAGCGGAGGTCCTACAAGTGAGCCCCGCCAACCCCACGCACTCCGTCACAGAGGGAGGCCCGGCATGACCATCACCGAGGACTACATCGACGCCTCCGGCGGGGACTGGGACGACGTCATCGAGAAGGCGCAGGCCACCAGCGCCGAACGCCTCGTCGTCAACATGGGACCCCAGCACCCCTCCACGCACGGCGTCCTCCGGCTCATCCTCACCCTCGACGGCGAGACCTGCACCGAGGCGCGCGTCGGCATCGGCTACCTGCACACCGGTATCGAGAAGAACATGGAGTACCGGACGTGGACGCAGGGCACCACGTTCGTGACCCGCATGGACTACCTGACGCCGCTGTTCAACGAGGCGGCGTACTGCCTGGCGGTCGAGAAGCTGCTCGGCATCCAGGACCGCGTCCCCGACCGGGCCAGCGTCATCCGCGTGATGATGATGGAGCTCAACCGGATGGCCTCGCACTTCGTGGCGATGGCGACCTTCGGCATGGAGCTGGGCGCGACCACGGTCATGACCAACGGCTTCCGTGAGCGCGAGATGATCCTGGACATCTTCGAGCTGGTCACCGGCCTGAGGATGAACCACGCCTACATCCGCCCCGGCGGCGTCGCCCAGGACCTGCCGCCCGGCGCGACCGGCAAGGTCCGCGAGCTGCTCAAGGAGATGCCCAAGCGCATCGCCGTCATGCGCAAGCTCCTGGACGAGAACCCCGTCTACCTCGCCCGCACCCGGGACGTGGCCCACCTCAACCTGCCCGGCTGCATGGCGCTCGGCGTCACCGGCCCGCTGCTGCGGGCCTCCGGCCTGGCCTGGGACCTGCGCAAGGCCAAGCCCTACTGCGGCTACGAGGACTACGAGTTCGACGTCCCCGTCTCCGACGGCGGCGACGTCTACGCCCGCTACCGGGTGCGCATGGCCGAGATGGAGGAGAGCCTGAAGATCATCGAGCAGTGCCTGGACAAGCTCCAGCCCGGCCCGGTGATGATCCAGGACGCCAAGATCGGCTGGCCCGCCAAGCTGGCGCTGGGGCCCGACGGCCTGGGCAACTCGCCCGACCACATCGCGCACATCATGAGCGGTTCCATGGAGGCGCTCATCCACCACTTCAAGCTGGTCACCGAGGGCTTCCGGGTCCCGGCGGGCCAGGCGTACGCGGCCGTCGAGAGCGCCAAGGGCGAACTCGGCTGCTACGCGGTCAGCGACGGGAGCACCCGCCCCCACCGCGTGCACTTCCGCGACCCCTCGTTCACCCACCTGCAGGCCGTCGCGGCCATGTGCGAGGGGGGAACGGTGGCGGACGTCATCGCGGCCGTGGCCAGTATCGACCCCGTGATGGGAGGCGTGGACCGGTGAGCGAGCACGAGACCACCGAGACCGCGGCGACGGCCGAGCCCCGCGAGGCCTTCGCCGCCGAGACCACCGCGCGGCTGGAGCCCGAGGCCAAGGAGATCATCGGCCGCTACCCGCGGCCGCGCTCGGCGCTGCTGCCGCTGCTGCACCTGGTGCAGGCCGAGGAGGGGCACGTCAGCAAGGCCGGGATGCGCTTCTGCGCCGACCAGCTCGGCATCACCCTCGCCGAGGTCAACGCGGTCGCCACGTTCTACACCATGTACCGACGCCGCCCCGGCGGCGACTACCAGGTGGGCGTGTGCACCAACACCCTGTGCGCGGTGATGGGCGGCGACGAGATCTTCCAGACCCTCAAGGACCACCTGGGGGTCGGCAACAACGAGACCACCGAGGACGGCAAGGTCACGCTGGAGCACGTCGAGTGCAACGCGGCCTGCGACTTCGCGCCGGTCGTGATGGTCAACTGGGAGTTCTTCGACAACCAGACCCCCGACACGGCCAAGCGGCTCGTGGACGACCTGCGCCTTGGCCGGGACGTCGCGCCCACGCGCGGCCCCGCCGGCCTGTGCACCTGGAAGCAGGCCTCCCGGGTGCTGGCCGGGTTCGAGGACGGCCGCGCGGGCGAGGGCGTCCAGGCCGCCGCCCCCTCCCTGGCCGGACTGAGACTGGCCCGGGAACGCGGCTGGACCGCTCCGGACCCCGACGACCTTCCGCCCCGCGAGCAGGGTGAGGAGGACGCCAAGTGACCACCCTGACCCCGATCCTGTCGCGCGACTGGGACCGCCCCGACTCCTTCACCCTGGAGGGCTACCGGGCCACCGGCGGCTACGGCGCGCTGCGCAAGGCGCTGGCCATGGAGCCCGACGCCATCGTGGACCTGGTCAAGAAGTCCGGCCTGCGCGGCCGCGGCGGCGCCGGGTTCCCCACCGGGATGAAGTGGGGCTTCCTGCCCGCGGACAACCCCAACCCGCGCTACCTCGTCGTCAACGCCGACGAGTCCGAGCCGGGCACCTGCAAGGACATCCCGCTCATGCTCGCCAACCCGCACGTGCTGGTGGAGGGGGTGGCGATCGCCGCGTACGCGATCAAGTCCAGCCAGGCCTTCATCTACGTGCGCGGCGAGGTCCTGCACGTCATCCGGCGCCTGCGCCGGGCCGTCGCCGAGGCCTACGAGGCCGGACTGCTCGGCAGGGACGTCCTGGGCACCGGCTTCGACCTCGACGTCGTCGTCCACGCCGGGGCGGGCGCCTACATCTGCGGCGAGGAGACCGCGCTGCTGGACTCCCTGGAGGGCTACCGGGGCCAGCCCCGGCTCAAGCCGCCCTTCCCCGCGGTCGCCGGGCTCTACGCCTCGCCGACCGTGGTCAACAACGTCGAGTCCATCGCCAGCGTGCCGAGCATCGTGGCCAACGGCGCCGACTGGTTCACGTCCATGGGCACCGAGAAGTCCGCCGGGTTCGGCTTCTTCTCCCTGTCCGGGCACGTGGCCAACCCCGGCCAGTACGAGGCCCCGCTGGGCGTGACCCTGCGCGAGCTGCTCGACATGTCCGGCGGGATGCGGCCCGGGCACCGGCTCAAGTTCTGGACGCCCGGCGGCTCCTCCACGCCGATCTTCACCGACGAGCACCTGGACACCCCGCTCGACTTCGAGTCGGTGGGCGCAGCCGGGTCCATGCTCGGCACCCGCGCCCTCCAGATCTTCGACGAGACGACCTGCGTGGTGAAGGCCGTCGGCCGCTGGATCGCCTTCTACGCGCACGAGTCCTGCGGCAAGTGCACGCCCTGCCGCGAGGGCAACTTCTGGATGGTCCAGGTCCTGGACCGGCTGGAGAACGGGCAGGGCACCGAGGCCGACCTCGACAAGCTCCTGGACATCTGCGACAACCTGCTCGGCCGCTCCTTCTGCGCCCTCGGCGACGGCGCGACCAGCCCGGTGACCTCCTCGATCAAGTACTTCCGCCAGGAGTACATCGACCACGTGGAACAGGGCGGCTGCCCCTTCGACCACTCCCGGGCCACCCTCTGGGGCGACCGGCCGACCACGACGGGAGGACAGCAGTGACCGTCACCTCCAACTCCTCCGGCGGAGCCGCGCCCGCACCGCCGCCCGAGGACCTCGTCACCGTCACCATCGACGGGTTCCAGGTCCAGGTGCCCAAGGGGACCCTGCTCATCCGGGCCGCCGAACTCCTCGGCATCCAGATCCCGAGGTTCTGCGACCACCCGCTGCTGGACCCGGTAGGGGCCTGCCGCCAGTGCCTGGTCGAGATCCCCGACATGGGCAACGGGCGCGGCATGCCCAAGCCGCAGGCCTCCTGCACCATCACCGTCATGGAGGGGATGGTGGTCAACACCCACCTGACCTCCCCGGTGGCGGAGAAGGCCCAGCGCGGGATCATGGAGTTCCTGCTCATCAACCACCCGCTGGACTGCCCGGTCTGCGACAAGGGCGGCGAGTGCCCCCTCCAGAACCAGGCCATGTCCACCGGGCAGGGCGAGACCCGCTTCGTCGACGTCAAGCGGACCTTCCCCAAGCCGATCGCGCTGTCCACCGAGGTGCTGCTGGACCGGGAGCGCTGCGTGCAGTGCGCCCGCTGCACCCGCTTCGCCGCGCAGATCGCGGGCGACCCGCTCATCGAGCTGATGGAGCGCGGCGCCGACGAGCAGGTCGGCATCGCCGAGGGCGAGCCCTTCCAGTCCTACTTCTCCGGCAACACCGTGCAGATCTGCCCGGTCGGCGCGCTCACCGGCTCCGCCTACCGGTTCCGGTCGCGCCCCTTCGACCTGGTGTCCACGCCCAGCGTGTGCGAGCACTGCGCCGACGGGTGCGCCCAGCGCACCGACCACCGGCGCGGCAAGGTCATGCGCCGCCTGGCCGGGGACGACCCCCGGGTCAACGAGGAGTGGAACTGCGACAAGGGCCGGTGGGCGTTCAGCTACACCACCCAGTCCGACCGCCTGTCGCGCCCGCTGGTGCGCGACGGGGAGTCCCGGGCCCTGGAATTCGCCTCCTGGTCCGAGGCCATCGGCGTCGCCGCCCGGGGACTGGCCGCCGCGCGCGGCCGGGTCGGCGTGCTCACCGGGGGCCGCCTCACCTACGAGGACGCCTACGCCTACGCCAAGTTCGCCCGCGTGGCCCTGCGCACCAACGACGTGGACGCCCGCGCCCGCGCGCACTCGCCCGAGGAGGCCGACTTCCTGGCCGCCCACGTGGCGGGGACCCCGGTCGGGGTGGACTTCACCGCCCTGGAGAAGGCGCCCGCGGTCCTGCTGGCCGGATTCGAGCCCGAGGACGAGTCCCCCCTGGTCTTCCTGCGGCTGCGCAAGGGCGTGCGCAAGCGCGGCCTCAAGGTCTACTCGGTCGGCTCCCACGCCAGCCTGGGCCTGACCAAGACCCACGGAACCCTGGTCCGGGCCGTCCCCGGCGACGAGGCCCGCGTCCTCAACGCCCTGGACACCGACGACCCCGAGGTCGTCGCCGCCCTGAACCGGGAGGGCGCGGTCATCATGGCGGGCGAGCGCCTGGCCGCCGTGCCGGGCGCACTGACCGCCGCCGCGGCCCTGGCCGAGCGGACCGGCGCCCGCCTGGTGTGGGTGCCGCGCCGCGCCGGGGAGCGCGGGGCCGTGGACGCCGGGGCGCTGCCGGGCCTGCTGCCCGGAGGCCGACCGGTCGCCGACCCCTCCGCCCGAGCCGAGGTCGCCCAGGTCTGGAACGTGGGCTCCCTGCCCGAGACCCCCGGCCGCGACACCGCCGCCATCCTCGCGGCGGCCGCCGCCGGTGAGCTGGACGCCCTGGTCGTCGCCGGGGTGGAGCTGGACGACCTGCCCGACCCCGACGCCGCCCGCGCGGCCCTGGCCCGGGTGCCGTTCGTCGTCAGCCTCGAACTGCGCGCCAGCGACGTCACCGACCGCGCCGACGTGGTGCTGCCGGTGGCCGCCGTCGCGGAGAAGTCCGGCACCTTCGTCAACTGGGAGGGCCGCCACCGGCCCTTCGGGGACGCGCTCAGGGTGCCCGGAGCGCTGTCGGACCTGCGGGTGCTCTCCGCGATCGCCGACCAGATGGACGTGCACCTGGGCCTGCCCGACGCCGCGTCCGCCTACGGCGAGCTGATGGAGCTGGGCCTGTGGACCGGCGAGCGCGCGGACGGGCCCCGCGTGCGCCCCGTCGGGGTCGTGCGGCCCGAACCCGGCCAGGCCCTGCTGTCCACCTGGCGGCAGCTCCTCGGCACCGGCCGCATGGAGGACGGCGAGCCCTACCTCGCCGGGACCGCCCGGCAGGCGCGCGCCTACCTGTCCCCGGCCACGGCCAAGGAGATCGGCGTCCCCGACGGCGGAACCCTGCACGTCACCGGCGCCCGCGGGTCGGTGACCGTACCGGTCATCGTCACCGACATCGCCGACCGCGTCGTCTGGCTCCCGGCCAACGCCGACGGTTGCGACGTGCCCCGCGACCTGGGCGGAGGCGCCGGGCAGGCCGTCCTGCTGTCCGCGTCCACCACCACCGGAGCCGGTAGCAACGGGTCCGCCAGCACCCACGGGAGGCAGCAGTGACCCCCGCCGCTCTCGGCCAGGGCGTGACCGCCCACCTGGCCTCCGAGGAGACGCTGAGCGCCTTCGGCGGCGATCCGTGGTGGATCACCACCATCAAGGCGCTGGCGATCTTCGTCTTCCTCATGCTCTGCGTGCTGATGATGATCATGGCCGACCGCAAGGTCATGGGCCGGATGCAGCAGCGCCACGGACCCAACCGGATGGGCCCCTTCGGCCTGCTCCAGTCGCTCTTCGACGGCATCAAGCTCTCCCTGAAGGAGGACCTGATCCCGCGCGGGGTGGACCGTTTCGTCTACATCGCCGCGCCGATGATCGCGGCCGTGCCCGCCTTCATCGCCTTCTCGGTCATCCCGATCGGGCCCGAGGTGAACCTGTTCGGGGTCATCACCCCGCTCCAGCTCACCGACCTGCCCGTCGCGGCACTGGTGGTCCTGGCCACCGCCGCGCTGGGGGTCTACGGGTTCGTGCTCGGCGGCTGGGCCTCCCAGTCGCCCTACGCCCTGCTCGGCGGCCTGCGCGCCTCCGCGCAGGTGATCAGCTACGAGATCGCGATGGGCCTGTCCTTCGTCGCGGTCTTCATCATGTCGGGGACCCTGACCACCTCGGGGATCGTCGAATCCCAGCGCGGACTGTGGTTCGCCGTGCTGCTCCTGCCGTCCTTCCTCATCTACCTGGTGACGATGGTCGGCGAGACCAACCGGCTGCCCTTCGACCTCGCCGAGGGCGAGGGCGAGATCGTCGGCGGCTTCATGACCGAGTACGGGTCCATGAAGTTCACGATGTTCTTCCTCGCGGAGTACGTGAACATGTGCACGGTCGCCGCCGTGTCCGTCACGCTCTTCCTCGGCGGCTGGCTCGCCCCGCCCGGGATCGCGGCGATCCTGCCGGGCGCCAACGAGGGCTGGTGGCCCGCCCTCTGGTGGCTGCTCAAGTTCGTCTGCGTGATGTTCCTGTTCATCTGGGCGCGCGGCAGCCTGCCCCGGGTGCGCTACGACCAGCTCATGAAGCTGGGCTGGAAGGTGCTCATCCCGATCCAGCTCGTCTGGATCACCGCCGTCGCCGTCGTGCGGATGCTCGTCCTGGACGGCGCCTCCCCGCTGGTCGTCGGCGCGGTGATCGCCGGCTTCACCGCCGCGACCGCGGCCGCCTTCGCCGCCTGGCTGCGCCACGTGCGCCGCGAGCGCGCCGAGGAGGCCCGCCAGCGCGCGGAGAACGCCCGCCGGGCGCACCGGGAGCCCGCCTTCGGCGGCTTCCCGGTTCCGCCGGGCGCCGCACCGCACTACGGCAGCAGCGTGCTCGCCGAACCGCCGCGGACGGCCCCGGCCGCCGCCGACCGCAACAAGAAGGGTGAGGAGGTTACCGGTGCTTGAGTGGCTCAACCCCGTCAAGGGTTTCGGTGTCACCTTCCACACGATGTTCAAGAAGGTGCCGACCGTCGAGTACCCGGAGGTCAAGCGCCCCACGGCGCCGCGCTTCCACGGACGGCACCAGTTGAACAGGTGGGCCGACGGCCTGGAGAAGTGCATCGGGTGCGAACTGTGCGCCTGGGCCTGTCCGGCCGACGCCATCTACGTGGAGGCCGGTGACAACACCGACGACGACAGGTACTCGCCCGGCGAGCGCTACGGCCGGGTCTACCAGATCAACTACCTGCGGTGCATCCTGTGCGGGCTGTGCGTGGAGGCCTGCCCCACGCGCGCCCTGACGATGACCAACGAGTACGAGCTGGCCGACGACAGCAGGCAGAGCCTTATCTGGACCAAGGAGCAGCTTCTGGCCCCGCTGCGCGAGGGCATGGAGCAGCCGCCCCACCCCATGCGCCTGGGCGAGACCGAGCAGGACTACTACGCCACCGGGCGGGGCCAGCACGGCTCGCAGGACGGGCACGAGGCGCCCGAGACTCCGGAGGCGGTCCGTTGAACCCGCTCACCAATCCTCCTGTGCCGCTCGGCCAGCCGCTGCACCTGGCCGCGCCGATCGGCGGCGGCGAGGCGACCGCGTTCTGGATCCTGGGCGCCGTGGTCCTCCTGGGCGCACTGGGCGTGGTCTTCTCCCGCAAGGCCGTGCACTCGGCGATGTCCATGGCGCTGACCATGGTCGGCCTGGCGATCTTCTACGGCATCAACGCGGCGCCCTTCCTCATGGTCGTGCAGATCGTCGTCTACACCGGCGCCGTCCTCATGCTGTTCCTGTTCGTGCTGATGCTCATCGGCGTCAGCTCGGCAGACTCCCTGGTGGAGACGATCAGCGGACAGCGCCTCATGACGGCCGTCGTCGCCCTGTGCTTCGTCGGAGCCCTGGCCACGGGCACCACCCGCATCGCCGTGGGCGACCCGGCAGGCCTCACCGAGGGCGCCGCGGCGGCCGGGGGCACCATCCCGTGGATCGCGGGCGAGCTGCTCCTGCGCTACGTGATCGCCTTCGAGGCCACCGGCGCGCTGCTCATCACCGCGGTCCTGGGCGCGATGGTCCTGGCGCACACCGCCCGCACCAAGAAGCGCCGCACCCAGCGGGAGATCGCCGAGGACCGCATCCGCGGCGACCACCCGACCCCGCTGCCGGGACCGGGCACCTACGCCCGGCACAACGCGATCGACATGCCCGCGCTGCTGCCGGACGGCACGGTCTCCCAGCTCTCGCTCAACCCGGTCCTGGCCGCCCGCGCCCCCGAGTACCAGTCCCAGGTGCCCGAGACCGTGCGCGCCGGCCAGGCCCCGCTGCCCGGCGGGGCCTCGGACTCGGCCGGCTCCAAGACGGCCGAGCCTGTAGCCGACGACCGGGCCCGGCCCGCCGCGCAGGCGCCCGGGAACCGGGTGGCGAACGGAACGCGGGCCGCGGCCGGGGACGACGCCGACGAGGGCGGCGCCCGGGCCGCGGGCCCCGACGACGCGGACGGGCCGCGCGACGGCAACGGCAACGGGCAGGAGGTCGAGTCCTCGTGGACCCGATGAACTACATCGTCCTCGCGGCGCTGCTGTTCACCATCGGCGCCGTCGGCGTCCTGGTCCGGCGCAACGCGATCATCGTCTTCATGTGCGTGGAGCTGATGCTCAACGCCTGCAACCTGGCGTTCGTCGCGTTCGCCCGGATGCACGGGGACATCGAGGGGCAGGTCATCGCCTTCTTCGTGATGGTCGTCGCCGCCGCCGAGGTGGTCGTGGGCCTCGCGATCATCATGCAGATCTTCCGAACCCGCAGGTCGGCGTCGCTTGACGACGCCAACCTGCTCAAGCACTAGAAGGCGACGTGGCTGTGACATCTCACGCGTACCTCGCCGCCGAACCCGTGGTGGCGACCGCGGCCGACAGCGCGGTGCTGTCGGGCGCATGGCTGCTCATCGCCCTGCCCCTCGCGGGCGCGGCGGTCCTGCTGCTCGGCGGCAGGCGCACCGACAAGTGGGGGCACTGGCTGGCCACGGCCCTGCCGGTCGCCTCCTTCGCCTGGGCGCTGCTCGTCCTGTTCGACCTGCTCGGCAGGGCGGCCGACGCCCGCAGCGTCTCCGTCCCCGTCTACGAGTGGTTCTCCGTCGGAGAGTTCTCCGCCGGGGTGGACCTGCTCGTCGACCCCCTCTCGATCAGCTTCGTCCTGCTGATCACCTTCGTGGGGTCGCTCATCCACATCTACTCCATCGGCTACATGGCCGAGGACCCGGGCAGGCGGCGCTTCTTCGCCTACCTCAACCTGTTCGTGGCCGCCATGCTCGTGCTGGTGCTCGCGGACAACTTCGTGCTGCTCTTCCTCGGCTGGGAGGGCGTGGGCCTGGCGTCCTACCTGCTCATCGGGTTCTGGCAGTACAAGCCCTCCGCCGCGGTGGCCGCCAAGAAGGCGTTCATCATCAACCGCGTCGGCGACATGGGCCTGCTCATCGCGATCATGATCATGTTCACGGTGCTGGGCGCGGTCAGCTTCAGCGACGTGTTCGCCGCCGTCCCCGGCGCGAGCGACGGCGTGCTGCTCGCCGTCGGGCTGCTGCTGCTCCTGGGCGCCTGCGGCAAGTCCGCGCAGCTACCGCTCCAGGCGTGGCTGCTCGACGCCATGGAGGGCCCGACCCCGGTGTCCGCGCTCATCCACGCGGCCACCATGGTCACCGCGGGCGTGTACCTCATCGTGCGCGCCGGACCCGTCTTCGAGGGCGCCCCGGCCGCCCAGACCGCGGTCACCGTCGTGGGCGCCGCCACCATGCTGGCGGGCGGGATCATCGCCTCGGCCAAGGACGACATCAAGAAGTCCCTGGCCGGGTCCACGATGAGCCAGATCGGCATGATGGTCCTGGCCGCCGGGCTCGGCCCGGTCGGCTACGTGGCCGCCATCGCCCACCTGATCACGCACGGCTTCTTCAAGGCCGGGCTGTTCCTGGGCGCCGGATCGGTCATGCACGCCATGAACGACGGCGTGGACATGCGCCGCTACGGCGGCCTGGCCCGGGTCATGCCGGTCACCTTCGCCACCTTCGGCCTCGGCTACCTGGCCATCATCGGCTTCCCGCTGCTGTCGGGCTGGTGGACCAAGGAGAGCATCATCTCCGCGGCCTTCGGCGTGGGCGGCACACAGGGCGCGGTTCTCGGGACCGCCGTCATCGTCGGCGCGGGGCTCACCGCCTTCTACATGTCGCGGATGGTCTTCATGACCTTCCTCGGCGAGAAGCGGTGGGACGAGGGCGTGCACCCGCACGAGTCGCCGGTCAGCATGACCGCCCCCATGGTGGTGCTCGCCGTCGGGTCGGTCGCGCTGGGCGCCTTCCTCACGCTCGGCGACAGGTTCGCGGGCTTCCTGACCCCGGCCACCGGGGCCCACCCGCACCACTTCGACGTCGTGCACGCGTTCACGGCGCCCTACGGACTGGCCGCCCTGGGCGTCATGGTCCTGGGCGTGGCCGCCGCCTGGGCGGTCTACCTGCGCAGGCCCGTGGAGCGCACCGCGCCCCGGGGCAACCCCGTCACCGTCGCCGCCAGCCGCGAGCTGTACGGCAACGAGATCAACGAGGGCCTGCTCATGCGGCCCGGCCAGCAGCTCACCCGGGCCCTGCTCGTCATCGAGGACAAGGTCATCGACGGAGCGGTCAACGGGCTCGGGGCCGGGGTGCGCGACTCCTCCAGCGGGTTGGGCCGGGTCCAGACCGGGTTCGCCCGCACGTACGCGCTCACCATGCTCTTCGGCGCCGTCATCGTCGCCGCGACGCTGGCTGTGAGGTTCTGACATGATCCCCTGGCTCACCATCGCGATCGCGCTCCCCGCGGTCGGCGCGGTCCTGGTCTGGGCGCTGCCGCGCACCGCCAAGGCCGCCACGGAGCGGACGGCCGCGGCCTCGGCCGCCTCGTCCGCCACCGCCTCCTCCGGAGGCGCCACCGCCGCGGCGACGGCCGTGCGGCCCGCCGCCGCGGCCAAGGGCGGGGCACCGGCCGAGACCGCCAAGCGGATCACGCTGGGCTTCTCGCTCGCCACCCTGCTCGTGCTCGGGGCCATGGCCCTGCAGTTCGACACCTCCCGGGCGGGAGACCTCCAGTTCGAGGAGGTCTACCCCTGGATCCCGCGCTTCGGCGTCAGCTACGCCGTGGGCGTGGACGGCATCGCCCTGGCGCTGGTCCTGATGTCGGCCGTGCTGGTGCCGCTGGTGGCCCTGGCCGCCTGGCGCGAGCACGACGACCGCGAGGACGGGGGGCGCGGGTACTTCGCGCTCATCCTGGTCCTGGAAGCGATGATGATCGGCGTCTTCGCCGCCACCGACGTCTTCCTGTTCTACGTGTTCTTCGAGGCCATGCTCATCCCGGTCTACTTCATGATCGGGCGCTACGGGCGCGGCGACGACCGGTCCGGGGCCGCGGTCAAGTTCCTGCTCTACAGCCTCGCCGGCGGCCTGGTCATGCTGGTCGCGGTGATCGGCGTGTACGTCGTCGGCGGCACCTTCCTGTGGAGCGACCTGGTCGGCGAGGGCAGCGCCCTGGCCGCCGTGGACCCGGCCACGGCCCGCTGGCTGTTCCTCGGCTTCTTCATCGCCTTCGCGATCAAGGCGCCGATGTGGCCCGTGCACACCTGGCTGCCCTCGGCGGCGGGCGCCTCGCGCCCGGGCACCGCCGTGCTGCTGGTGGGCGTGCTGGACAAGGTCGGCACCTACGGGATGCTGCGCTACTGCCTGGAACTCTTCCCGGCGGCCGTGTCCTGGTTCGTGTGGCCGGTGGTGGCTCTGAGCCTGGTGAGCATCATCTACGGTGCGATCCTGGCCATCGGACAGAACGACATGATGCGCCTGGTGGCCTACACGTCGGTCTCCCACTTCGGCTTCATCACCCTGGGCATCTTCGCCCTGACCGCGCAGGGGCAGGCCGGGGCCGCCCTGTACATGGTCAACCACGGGTTCGCCACCGGGGCGCTGTTCCTGGTCGTGGGCTTCCTGATCGCCCGCCGCGGCTCCGCGCTCATCAGCGACTACGGCGGCGTGCAGCGGATCGCGCCCAAGCTGGCCGGGGTGTTCCTGGTGACCGGCCTGGCCGGTCTGGCGCTGCCCGGTCTGGCGCCGTTCGTCAGCGAGTTCCTGGTGTTCGTCGGCGTGTACGCGTTCAGCCCGGCACCCGCGATCGTCGCGGCGGTCGGCGTGGTCCTGGCCGCGCTCTACATCCTGTGGATGTACCAGCGCACCATGAACGGACCCACCCGGGAGGACCTGACCGGCCTGCGCGACCTGTCGGCGCGGGAGACGTGGGCGGTGGCCCCGCTGCTCGCGCTCATCCTCCTGCTCGGCCTGTACCCGCAGCCGGTGCTGGACGTGATCAACCCCGCGGTGGAGCGCACCGTGGAGGTCGGCGCGGGCCCTGACAGCGGGACCGGGGGCGCCGCGGGCGCCCAGGAAGAGGAAGGAGACGCGGAGTGATCCCCCACATGGACCTTCCCGTCATCACCGAGGCGGCGCCGCAGATGGACTGGTGGCTGCTCGCACCGCTGCTCACGGTGTTCGCCGCCGGTGTGCTGGGCGTGCTGTTCGAGGCGTTCGTCCCCCAGGGGCGGCGCCGTCCCGTCCAGATCGGGCTCGCGGCGCTCGCGCTGCTGGCCGCGTTCGTCCTGCTGGTGATCCAGGTGGGCTCGCTGCCCGAGGACGCGCCCGGGGTGACGGTCGGCGCCGGGGCGCTGGCGGTGGACCGGACGGTGATCTTCTTCCAGGGCACCATCACCGTGCTCGCGCTGGTGAGCCTGCTGCTGATCTCCGAGCGCCGCGACGGGCGCGACGCGTTCGCCGCGCAGGCGGCGACTGTGCCCGGCAGCGAGGAGGAGCGGGCGCACATCCTGGCGGGCTCCCAGCACACCGAGGTGTACCCGCTGGTGATGTTCGCGGTGCTGGGGATGCTGATGTTCCCGGCCTCGAACGACTTCCTGACGATGTTCATCGCACTGGAGGTCATGAGCCTGCCGCTGTACCTGCTGTGCGGGCTCGCCCGCCGCCGCCGACTGTTCTCGCAGGAGGCCGCGGTCAAGTACTTCCTGCTGGGCGCGTTCTCGTCGGCGTTCTTCCTGTTCGGCGCCGCCATGGTCTACGGCTACGCGGGCTCGGTGAACTTCGGCGAGATCCGCGTGGCCGTCGAGGCGGGCGGCGCGGACGTCTTCCAGGGCGGAGACGGCGAGCCGCTGCTGCTCATGGGCATCGGCCTGGTGGCGGTCGGCCTGCTGTTCAAGGTCGGCGCGGTGCCCTTCCACAACTGGAAGCCGGACGTGTACCAGGGCGCGCCGACCCCGATCACGGCGCTGATGGCCTCCTGCACGCTGGTCGCCGCGTTCGGCGCCCTGCTGCGGGTGTTCTTCGTGCCCTTCGGGGGCTCGGCCCAGAGCTGGGAGCCGATGCTGTGGGCGGTGGCCGTCCTGACGATGGTCGTGGCCGCGGTCATCGCGGTGACCCAGCGCGACGTCAAGCGGCTGCTGGCCTACTCCTCGGTGGTGCACGCCGGGTTCATCCTGACAGCGGTCGTGGCGGGCAGCACGGACGGGCTCGCGGGCGCCATGTTCTACCTGGCGGCCTACGGGTTCACCACGCTGGGCGCGTTCGCCGTGGTGACGCTGGTGCGGACCAAGGACGGCGGCCAGGAGCTGGGCGACCTGGACCGGTGGGCGGGGCTGGGCCGCCGCTCGCCCGCGCTGGCCGGGGCGCTGGCGCTGTTCCTGCTGGCGTTCGCCGGAATCCCGCTCACGAGCGGCTTCATCGGCAAGTTCGCGGTGTTCGAGGCCGCGGTCGCCGCCGGGGCCGTCCCGCTGGTCGTGGTGGGTGTGCTCAGCAGCGCGGTGACCGCGTTCTTCTACGTGCGGATCATCGTGGTGATGTTCTTCCGGGACCCGGAGGGCGAGGGCCCCACGGTGGTGCGCGCCGGAGCGGCCACGGGCGGGGTCATCGCGATCGGGGTGGCCGCCACGCTGCTGCTCGGCGTCTACCCGGGAGCGGTGCTCGACAACCTGCTGCCCCCGTCCGACGCCGACCAGGCCCCGACCTCGGTGATGGTCGAACAGGCGTCGACGCAGGCCGGAAGCGCCGGAGGCACGGAGTGACCGGCGGCCGTGAACGCACGGTGACCGGCGGGTACGGGCTCCGGGTTCCGGTCGGACGCCAACGCTGACCGCGGGTGACCGGCAGAGTGACCAATTACCTGGTCTGACCTGGGATTCGTCACCTGCCGGTTCCGTACCCGGGTGTGGCTTTGGCTGTTCATTCCGGGTCGGATACCGTGGCAAGTCGGATCATGTTCATGTGCTGAGCACGCGGTGGCCCCTCACCCGGGGTCACCTCCGTGCCGTTCGACAGGTGGAGCTGTACGGTGAGCGGTGCTGTCCCGAGCGGGTTTCTCGCTCTGCCGAGAGTCGACGATGCCCTTGCCCGGGAGGTCCAGGTCAACCTGGAGAAGGTCGAGGACCTGCTGCGGGAGTCGGTCTCGTCTAGCGACCCCCTGCTGACCGAGGCCGCGTCCCACCTGCTGGCCGCCGGGGGCAAGCGCTTCCGCGCGACCCTGGTCCTGCTGGCCGCCCACTTCGGCGACCCGTCCGTGCCCGACCTCATCCCGGCCGCGGCCGTGGTGGAGCTCACCCACGTGGCCACGCTCTACCACGACGACGTCATGGACGAGGCGGAGCTGCGGCGCGGAGAGCCCAGCGCCAACCAGCGCTGGGGGAACAGCGTCGCCATCCTGACCGGCGACTACGTGTTCGCCCGCGCCTCGGAGATGCTCGCCGACCTGGGCACCGAGGCGGTCCGGCTCCAGGCGACCACGTTCGGGCGCCTGGTGCAGGGGCAGATCCTGGAGACCTCCGGTCCGCAGGAGGGTACCGACCCCCTGGACCACTACCTGCGGGTGATCAGCGACAAGACGGCGTCCCTGATCGCGTCGTCGGCGGAGTTCGGCGGCATGTTCGGCAAGGTCGACCCCGAGACGATCGGGACGGTCACGCGGGCGTGCGACGCGCTGGGTATGGCCTTCCAGCTCGCCGACGACCTGCTGGACGTGGCGAGCGAGAGCACGGACTCGGGCAAGACGCCGGGGACCGACCTGCGCGAGGGCGTGCTGACCCTGCCGATGTTCTACGCGCTGCGCTCCCGGGACGCGGCGGACGAGCGGCTCAAGTCGCTGCTGGGTCGCCCGCTGGACGACGGGGAGGCCGAGGAGGCGTTGGCGCTGCTGCGGGTGCACCCGGCGATGGCCGAGGCCGAGGCCACGCTGCGCGGTTGGGCCGACAAGGCGCGCGCCGAGTTGGCGACCCTGCCCGAGAGCCCGGCCAGGGACGCCTTCGAAGCGCTGTGCGACTACGTGGTCGAGCGCTCGGGCTGACCTTCGGCGGGTGCCTGCGGGGACGCCCGCGGCGGCCGAGGAGCCCGTGGGCCGACGACGGCGCCGCCCGGTGGGGCGGCGCCGTTTCGCTGTGCTCGGGGGCAGCCGCCGACCACCCGGCGCATCCGGCTGAACGCGCGGTCCGAGCGCGCCGACGGCCTACTCGCGGAACCGGGTCGGACGCTCGGCCAGGACCCGGTCGAGCGCCGCCCGCCCCGCCGGGCCCCACGCCGGCTTGCCGCCGGGCAGGCCGCGGTCCCCGTTCCGGCCCATCAGCATCAGGAAGAGGCTCTTCAGCGCGGCCAGCCCACGGGCGCGCCGGACCGTAGCCTCGTCGGCCTCCGCGTACGCGGCGAAGAAGCGTGCGGCCGCGCCAGTCGGCAGCAGTACCCAGGCGGCCGCCAGGTCCGCCGCCGGGTCGCCGGCGAACAGGTCGCCGAAGTCGACGACGCCCGCCAGCGTCCCGTCCGCGACCACGACGTTCGCGGGGTGCAGGTCGCCGTGCACCCACACCGGCGGTCCCTCCCACGCGGGGGCCGCGACGGCGTCGTCCCACACGGCCCGGACATCTGCGGCGTCGGAGCCGATCGCGTCGGCGTCGAGGGAGCCGAGGAACCGGTCGAAGCCCTCCGTGCGGTCCCCGGGGGTCAACGCGCCCCGGCCCGTGTCGACCGGTGCGTCGGCGGGCGCCGGCACGTGCAGCGCCCGCAGGAACGCCGCCAGGGTGTCAGCCGCTTGCCCGCCGCGGGTGATCACCCCGCGGTCCAGCGGCAGGCCCGGCACCCACGTCATGACCGTCCACATCTTGGGGAACCGCTCGCAGGGGGCACCTCCGCGTACAGGCACGGGGACGGGCAGCGGAAGGCGCGGGGCGAGCAGCGGCAGCCATCGGCGCTCCTTGAGCTGGTCGTCGGGGTCGGTGTCCATGCGCTGGATCCGCACGGCCAGTTCGTCCCCGAGGCGCCACATCTGGTTGCCCCAGCCGCCGTCCACCTCGCGCAGGGGCAGCTCGGCCAGGTCCGGGTGCTGGTCGCGCAGCAGGTCGCGGACGAGCCCCGCGGTGATCCCGATCTCGGTCATGCGCAGAACCCTACGGGGCCCGACCACGACGACGCCCTCAGGCCTGTGGCGGCTGCTGTGTCGCGACCCCCGCGCGAACCCGGAGACGGGTGACCTCGATTGTGGTGCCGGTGACGTGACGACGGCGCCGCCCGGTGGGGCGGCGCCGTCGCCGTGTCTCTCAGTCCCGCCGTGCGGGGAGACCGCGCGGGTGTCGCGGTGGGATTCCGTTCAGGTGCCCGGCGGACCGCCCCGGGACCGGCGGACGCGGCGGGGGAGAGCCGCCGCGCCCGCCGACTGTGCGGGGTGGCGCCCTAGCTGATGACGGGAAGGGCCTCGGAACCGGGCAGGTCCATGAAGGTCGGGTGCTGCGTCATGCCGGAGGGGGTCTCCTGCGGTGCGGTGCCGCCCTCGACGGACAGCAGGTCGCTGGTGTCCACGTCGTTCAGCAGGTCGGTGCCGCGGCTCAGCGCGGCAACCAGGTCCTCGGCGGTCTCGGTGTTGACGCCCTCGGCGACCCCGGGCACCCCGGCGTCGGCGAGCTGGGGCACGACGGAGTCCACCGCGTCGTCGACCACGGGCACGCCGGTGCCGGACAGGCGGGGCACCTCGGACTCGGCCAGGGGGCCCTCAACGTTCAGGGGCCTGAGTTCGCCGTTCTCGGCGCCGCTCGCGAGGGCGTCGGTCAGGTCTCCCAGACCGGGCGACGCGGGCGCCGACTGGTGGACGGTGGTGAGGGGCTGGTCGAGGTTGCGCTGGCCGATCATGCCGAGCACCCTCTCCTCGCCGAGGCTGACGTAGTTGTCCTCGGTCAGGGGGGTGGCCTCCATGAGGTCCTGCACGCCGCCCGGCGTCTCCAGACCGAAGACGTAGGCGATGTCCCACATGTTCGGAACGGGGGGCACGGCCGCGCTCTGGCGCACGGTGGGGGACCCGCCCAGACCCAGGGCCTCCTCCAGGACGGGCGCCTCGGCGCCGTCCAGCGACAGGCTGTTGCCGCCGGTCACCGAGGAGAGGTCGGAGGTGTCGGGCAGCGGGGCGGCGTCGCGGAGACGGGAGGTGTCCGGCAGTTGGGCGACCTGGCCGACCCGGGGCAGGTCCACCTGCTCGCGCAGCCCGTAGACCGACTCCAGGGTGTGCGGCAGCACCGTGACCGCGGTCTCCTCCACCGCCTCGCCCGCACGGTGGCCGCCGTGCTCCAGGGCGCGCCCGGCGTCGTGGCCGATGGTGTCGTGGGGGTCGCCGTCCAGGCCGGTGGCGTCCTGGACCCCGGAGACGGTGTCGGCCAGCTCCGAGGTCGGGTTGGGCACATCGCCCAGCGGGGTCCGGACGTCCCGGCCCTCGGGCAGCGGCGCGGCCAGGTCGGGAGCCGGCTTCTCGGGGTTGTGCGCGGTCTCCTGGAGCTCGCTCAGGGCGCTCCCGGCGATCGGCCCGACGCCCTCGGGCGCCACGCTGTTCATCGTGGGGGCGACACCCTCCACCAGGGCGCGCTCGATGAGGGGCGCGACCTCGTGGACGGGCGAGGGGAGGGACTCGGCGCCGGAGACCCCGGCGCCGAGGGCGACGAAGCCCGCCGTTCCGGCGGCGAGGAGGACGGCCCTGGCTGATATGCGCTTGACCTGCGTCATGGGTTTCCCTTCGGAGGTTGTGCTCTGGATCAGTGGATACGGGGACCGAACGCGTGGGGCGCGTCCGGCCGGAGCCGGGGCGGACCACCGGCTGGCGTGAATTCCGTGAACGGGGCACGGGACTCAGGTCAGCTCCCAGAGGGCGCGCGAAGGGCCTGGCTGGGACGGGTCCGTGCGCGGGGCGTGCGTCCGCGCGGAAGGGGACGCGTCCTAGTCGGGGGAGACCGTGGGGTCGTCGCTGGGGCCGCCGGGCACCGTGAGCAGGGCCCGGGCGGCGAGCAGGACCGCGTCGGCGGAGGGCGCGGTGACGGGCGCCGCGGTGAGGTAGCCCGCGACGGCGGGAACGGGGACGCCGCCCCCGGCGGGCGCGGTCGAACCGGCGGTGAGCTGGTGGGCGGAGGAACCGGGGGCCGGGGACGCGGAGTCCGGGCGCTCGCCCGCGTCCGCGCCGACGGAGGACCCGGCGGCGCCGACCGGGATGACGGAGCCGTGCCCGTAGACGGTGCCTTGCCCGGCCCCGGGGACGGTGTCCTCGCCCTTCGCCCGCTCGCGCGCCCCGGACGCGGAGCCGTCGCCGTCCCGCTCCGGGGCGGGGTCGTGGGCAAAGGGGGCCGCGGGGGCCGGGAGCACCGCGTCGGCGTGTCCGTCGCGGTCGAGTCCGCCGACCAGGCTGCGTGCTCCCCCGCCCATCCCGGCGACCGGCCACGCTGCCCCGGGCAGGACGGCGGCGGCCTCGGCGGCGGTGCGCTCGGCCCCGTGTTCGAGGCGCTGGTGCACCGTGCCCAGGGTGGAGGCGACAGGCTCTGCCACCTGGCCGACGCGCTCGGGAACGACCTCGCCGAGGCGTCCGGAGCCCTCCAGCCCGAGGGAGGGGGCGTCCAGAGCCGCCCGGCCGGAGGAGACGCGCTCCCGGAGGCCGTGGTGCGGTGCGGTGCGCTCCGAGGAGGCGCGCCCGGGGTTCCCTGAGGTGTCGGAGAGGCCGTCCGACAGCCGACCGCCGGTCAGCGGGCCCCCGTCGAGCAGGGACCGGGAGCCGCCGGTGTCAGCGCCGGGCTCGGCGGCGGCGGGGGCCGCGCCGAGCAGCCACAGGCCGACCAGCAGAGCCCCGACCACCAGCGGCAGCAGGAGCAGGGAGGGCGCCTCGGGGCACACGGCCGAGACGGCGCGCGTGGCGCGTGCCGTTCGGCTGGTGCGAGGCATGGAAGGGCCCTCCGGGACGTGCGGCCTGGTCCGGGCCGGAGGCTGCCCCCGACCCGCGACCTGACGTTAGCACAGAGTCACAGAGGGTAGTTTGTGTTCTCCGAAACCGGGAAGACCGGATCACTCCGCGGACTCGGGCCGGGCGGATCCCCCCGGGAGCGGCTTCCCGGGCTGTCCGAGTTCGCGTCGCCGTTGTTCGTCGGGGGTTTCGGCGTCTTCCCCGGACTGTCCCCCGAGCTCTGTCCCGGCCCCTGCCGCGGCCTGCTCCCCGGCCCGGACGGAGGCGCGTGACCGGGAACGGGCGTCGCGGACCTGGTCGACGACGAACGCGCACAGCGCCAGCCACACCAGCGCGAAGCCCAGCCAGCGGGCGGGCGGCATCTCCTCGCCCTGCACCAGCCAGCCGACGAAGAACATGATGACCGGGGCGATGTACTGGAGGATGCCGATGACGCTCAGGGGGACCCGGCGCGCGGCCACGCCGAACAGCAGCAGCGGCAGGGCGGTCACGAAACCGCTGCCGACCAGCAGGGCGGTGTGGCCCGGGGACACCGAGAACACGGTTCCCGCGCCGGTGGCCTCCAAGTGGACCACGAAGCCCAGCGCGGGCAGGAACATCACCATGGTCTCGACGGTCAGGCTCCGCACGCCGTCCAGGTCCACGTACTTCTTCACCGCGCCGTAGGCGGCGAAGGTGGCGGCCATGAGCAGCGCCAGCCACGGGGCCACGCCGTAGGCGACGGTCATCACGGCCACGGCCAGGACGCCCAGGCCGACCGCCACCCATTGGAGGGCCCGCAGCCGCTCGGAGAACAGCAGCACCCCCAGGCACACCGACATCAGCGGGTTGATGAAGTACGCGAGCGAGGCCTGGAGGGTCTGCTCGATGGAGACCGCGTAGATGAACCCCCACCAGTTGACGGAGATCAGCACCGCCGCGGCGGCCACCGGCAGCAGGCGGCGGGGGCTGCGCAGCACCGAGGGGAACCAGGTCCAGCCCCGGCGGGTGACGAGGATGACGACGCACATGGCGAGCAGGGCCCACACCATGCGGTGGGCGAGGATCTCGCTGGGTTCGGAGGAGGAGAGGAGCGGCCAGTACAGGGCCGCTACACCCCAGAGGAGGAAGGCGGTCGCCCCGAGGACGACGCCGCGCTTGGATTCCGGCACGTCAGCAATCGTAGGACGAATCGTCCGGAGTGTCCTCATGGCGAGGGAGGGCGAGCGCCGCCACGCGTGCGGCCGAGCGCCGCCTCCGTGCCGAGGGCAGGGGCGGGAGGGGCGCGGAAGGGCCGGTGAGGGCGGAGAGGGGGGCGAGCCCCGTTTCGGTGGGCGCTCCGGCCACTGCCGCCGACCGCGTCCGTCCACGGGTTCGATCGCGTCCGTGCGCCGGGCCGGGCCCCTGGATACCCTGGAGAGCATGTTCGGGAGAAAGACGACCATGGTCGATCCAGCACGCGCCCTGCCCGGTCGGGACACCCCGATGGACGTGCCCTTCGGGCACACGGTGCTGGGCACCGGCCTCACCCCGCCCTACCCCGAGGGCAGCCGGATCGCCGACGTGGCGATGGGCTGCTTCTGGGGCGCCGAGCGCATGTTCTGGCGCCTGGGCGCGGAGCGGGGGATCATCACGACCGCGGTGGGCTACGCGGGCGGCTACACGCCCAACCCGACCTACGAGGAGGTCTGCTCGGGCCTGACCGGGCACACCGAGGCGGTTCGGGTGGTGTTCGACCCCGAGCGCATCTCGTACGAGGAGATCCTCAAGGTGTTCTGGGAGGGCCACGACCCGACCCAGGGCATGCGCCAGGGCAACGACGTCGGCACCCAGTACCGGTCGGCGATCCTGTACCACGACGACGCCCAGCGGATCGCGGCCGAGACCAGCCGCGACGCGTTCCAGCCGGTGCTCACCCGCGCGGGATACGGGCCGATCACCACCGAGATCGCGCCGCTGCGGGAGTTCTACTTCGCCGAGGACTACCACCAGCAGTACCTGTCCGACGCCAAGAACCCCAACGGGTACTGCGGCATCGGGGGAACCGGCGCCAGTTGTCCGATCGGTGTCGTGACCTCGGACGATGCGTCCTCGGGTCACGCGGCCGAGTAGTACGACGGAGTACGTGCGAGTACGCCCGCGCACGTTCGGACGATGGCTGAGTGATGGCTCAGCCATCATTGAACGATGGTTGAGGGGGCCACGGCTGACGCGCACGCCGCGGGGGTGGTGTCCCAGTGCTGTGGCGGCGTCCGGGGCTCAGCCCCGGACGCCGACGCCCCCCGCGCCAAGCTCCGCGGCCCGGGTGAACGGGCGACCGCTCAGCTCAAGGACTGGGGCCTCTCGCGCCGTCAGCGTGGCCGCCCGCAGCGGGCCGGGGCGATCACCCGCGCGGTGCCGGTGCGGTGCTGCGAAGTGCCCCGTGGCTTTCTTGTGCCGGGTTCCCGGGAACTGCTGGCGCCCGCGGACCGAGCGGGCCGCCCTCCCGGGCCCCGGGGCGGCGCCGGCAGCAGGGGACGACGGTCCTCACCAGGTCCATCCGGCGGCGACGGCGGCGAAACTCCGGGGCGGGAGGCCGGTGATCCGCTCGACGACGGGGGTGACCCGGTCCTCCGCCCCATCGGCGATCGCCAGGTCCAGGTCCGCCAGCATCGCCGCGTACTCCCGTGGCATGGTGGCCGCCAGACGGTCGCGCATCCGCTCCCGGTCCACCGCCAGGTGGCGCACCAGTCGGCCCGAGACCCGCGAGATCGTCGCGGCGACGTCGTCGTAGCCCAGCGCCTCGGGGCCGGTGAGGACGAGGTCTGTGTTGGGCGGGTCCTCACCGGTCAACACCCGGGCGGCCACCGCGGCGATGTCGTCGGCGTCGATGAAGCCGACCCGTCCCCGGCCCGTGGCCGTCATGACGAGCCCCTCCTCGCGAATGCTCACGGCGTGGTGTCTGTCTCCGGTGAAGTTCTGCATGAACCACGAGGGGCGCAGGACCGCCCACTCGTCGAACAGCTTCGGCAGGAGGGCGTGCACCCCACCCGCGCCGGGTCCTCCCTCCGGGATCGCCGAGGAGCTCAGCAGTACGGCCCGGCGCACCCCGGCGGCGACCGCCTGTTCGAGGAACGGCGCCATCACGGCGGCGGGATCGGTGGTGTCGACTGGCGGAACGAGGTACATCCGGTCCACGCCCCGCAGTGCCTCTTCGAAGGTCGCGGGGTCGTACCAGTCGAAGCGCACCGACGAACCGCCGCCCCGGGCCGGGGCGCGGCGGCTGGCCGCCCGCAACCGCGGGCCGAGCGCGTCGAGGCGGGAGGCGACACGGCTCCCGGTCGTGCCGGTGGCGCCGGTGACCAGGACGGTGACTGCGGAACTCATGCGTTCTCCCTCTCCGGTGCGGTCGTCTTGGCCTCGCGCATGGAGTCGGGCACCACGAGCGGGTTCCAGTAGTCGCGGTAGCGCGTGACGCGTCCCCGACTCGCCGTCATCACCACCACGTAGGAGATGTCGGTGTCCTGTCCGGTGGCCACGAGCCGGGCCCGGGCCCGCATCTCGGCGACCACGGTCCCGGGGGCGGTGGTCTGGTGGATCTCCAGGTGGGGAAGGTCCTTCAGATGGACGTGGTCGCTGTAGTCGCTCATGTACTCGGCGAGCCGTTCCCTCCCCTCCAACCGCCGGGGCCAGCCTTCGGGTGCGAAGGGGAACTCGACGAGGACGTCCTCGTCGCACAGGGCAACCCAGTCGTCGATCCTCCCGTCGAGGAGCAGTTCCAGGCCGTGTCGAAACAGGTCCGCCGTCGCCAGGTCGTCGTTCACGGGATCTCCACCCTCTAGAATGTGGACTGCTGGTCCGTTTGAATATATGGACTGGCAGTCCGTTTTGCAAGTGGGGTGGATGATGGTCGTACGTGGGGAGCGCGCCGACGCGCTGCGCAACAGGGAGGCGGTACTCGCCGCCGCGGACGGGCTCTTCGCCCGCAGCAAGAGTCCCGGGACCGTGTCGATGGACGAGGTCGCGGCCGCCGCCGGAGTGGGGAAGGGCACCCTCTTCCGCAGGTTCGGCGACCGGGGCGGGCTGATCCGGGCCCTCATGGAGGCGCGTATCGGCCCGTTGCGCGGAGCCGTCCTGGAGGGTCCCGCCCCGCTGGGCCCCGCGACGCCCCCGCGCGAACGGGTCCCGGCGCTCCTGCTCGCTCTGCTGCGCTTCAAGCTCGACAACCGCCACCTGGCCCTGGCGCTGGAGAGCGACGGCGGGAACAGCCCCTACCAGGCCGACCACTACACCTGGTGGCACCGGACGCTCGCTGACGCACTGGCCGCGGTCCCCAGCGTGCCTGACGCGGACTTCGCCGCGCACGCTCTGCTGGCCGCGGTCCGCGCCGACCTGGTGGAGCACCTGGCCGGGCGTGAGGAGATGCCGCAAGAGGCGCTGGAGGAACGGATGAGGGCCTTCACCGCCAAGGTCCTCGCCTGAGGCTCCTCGCCCGTTCGGGCCCCACCCCCTCACGGTGCCCCCGCGGCCGGACGTGAACCGTCGTGACCGGCCGCGGGCGGCACCCGCGCTACTTCACCGCGCCCGCCGACAGCCCGGACACGAGGTAGCGCTGGACCAGCATGAAGGCCACGACCACCGGCAGGGAGACGGTCACCGACGCGGCCAGCAGCTCGTTCCACAGGGTGTCGGTCTGGCTGGTGTACAGCTTCAGCCCGATGGAGAGGGTTCGGGTCTCGGTGTCGGTGAGCACCGAGGCGAACAGCACCTCTCCCCAGGCGGTGATGAACGCGAACACCCCCACGGCGAGGATGCCCGGGCGGGCCACCGGGAGGATGACCCGCACCAGGGCGCCGACCCTGCTGGTGCCGTCGATCATCGCCGCCTCCTCCAGGCCCTCGGGGATGGCGCTGAAGTACCCGGCCAGCATCCAGATCGAGAACGGCAGGGCGAAGGTCAGGTAGGTGATGATCAGCCCGGTGTAGGAGCCGGTGAACTCGATACCGGTGAGGTCCTCCAGCCGCACGAAGATCAGGAAGAGCGGCAGCAGGAACAGGATGCCGGGGAACATCTGAGTCGAGAGCACCGTCATGCTGAACAGCCGCCTGCCGCGAAAGCGCAGCCGTGACAGCGGATAGGCGGCCAGCACCGCCACCACCAGCGCCAGGGCCGTCGCCGTGGTCGTGACGATCAGGCTGTTGGTGAGGTAGCGGGCCAACGGGATCGTCGTCCACATGTCCACGTACGGCTGGAGGGTGACGCGGTCCGGCAGCCAGGTGAACATCCCCCGGACGTTCTCCAGCGGCTTCACCGAGGTCACCACCAGCACGTACAGGGGCAGCACCGTGAACACGGTGAGGAAGGTCAGGACGATCCGCCGGAACCAGCGGAATCCCCGTGTCTCACGCATTGTCCCTCCCCTTGGGCAGCACCAGTCGGACGTAGACCGCCGACGCGATGACCAGCGCGACGAGCAGCAGAACGCTCATCGCGGCGCCCAGGCCGAAGTTCCAGTTGACGAAGGAGTGCTCGTAGATCAGCGGTGAGATCAGCCGCGCGCTCTCGGGCGAGGTGTCGCCGAAGAGCAGGAAGGGGATGTTGAACTCGTTGAACGTCCACAACGTCATGACGAGCAGGACGACCGCGTTCGCCGGGCGCACCATGGGCAGCGTGATGCCGGTGAACCTCCTCCAGGTCGAGGCGCCGTCGATGGCCGCGGCCTCGTACATGTCCTCGGGGACGCTCTGCAGCGCCGCCAGGAGCATCAGGAACGCGAACGGCCACAGCCGCCACACCGACACGACCACCAGCACCCAGAAGGCGTTCTCGCCGATGAGCCAGAACGGGCGCTCGTCCAGCAGCCCCAGATCCTCCACGAGCAGCCGGTTGACCATGCCGTCGCGCTGGTTGAACATGAACGCCCAGATGATCGCGGCGACGTAGACCGGCAGGGCGTAGGGCACGAGGAACAGCGTGCGCAGCACGCCGCGCCCCCGGAACTTGGTGTTCAACGCGACCGCGGCGGCCATCCCCAGCACCCAAGACACCCCCACCACCAGTACGGTGTAGACGGTGGTGCGGAACAGGCTCTCGAAGAGGGCGCTGCCCAGGGCGTTCCCGGGGTCGAGGCCGCGGACGAAGTTCTCCAGGCCGACCAGCGGCGCCGTCGTCCAGCGCCGGATGGTCAGCTGCGTCAGCGAGGTGAACGCGATGTAGATCCCCAGGGCCATGGGGACGATATGGACCAGCAGCTCCAGCACCGCCGCGGGCAGCACCATGCCGTAGGGCAGGAACCACCCCGGGCGGCGCGGACGCCGCCCGCCCGGTTTCTCCGGGGGGACGGTCCGGGGCGGGGCCTCGACGGTGCCGGGCCCCTGTTCTTCCGTAGTCGACATCTAGCGCCTCCATCAGACGGCCGCCCCGCCGAGGAGGCGGGGCGACCAGGGACACACTCCCTAGTTCGCGGCGTCCATCTGGGTCTCCGCCGCCTCCATGGCCTGGCGGACGTCGGCCTCGGTGACCTCGCCTCCCGTCGCCACCTGGGCGAAGAGCCCGCCGATCGCCTCGCCGAGCACCGTCTCCATCTGGCCCTCCTGGGGGATCAGCGGCATCGGAGCGGAGTGCTCGGTCAGGATCGTGCGGAAGGTCTCCATGGACTCGCTCCGCAGCTCCTCGCTGTCGTAGGCCTCGGTGGCCACCGGCAGCGTCTGGAACTCCTGGGACAGGTACACCTGCTCCTCCGGGCTGGTCAGGTGCTCGACCAGCCGCAGAGCGCCCTCCTTGTCGTCGGTGTCGTCGAAGACGCTGATGTTGATCCCGGCCGCGTGGCTCTGGATGGGCTCGCCCGGCAGCGGGTCGAGCATCGGCACCTGGGCGACCTCGTAGTCATCGAAGCCGCGGGCGGCCATGCTGGTGCGGGCGCTGCCCTGCACGATGATCATGGCCGCGCGGCCGTCGACGAAGTCGCTGATGCCCTGGGTGCCGTCGCTGAACTCGGCGCTGCTGGGGTCGACGACCTCTTCCACGGCCATCAGGTCCACCCACCGCTTGACCGCGGCGACCTGCTCGTCGGAGGAGAAGGAGGGCCCGTCCCCGCCCCACAACTGCCCGCCCTGCTGCTGGCCGAGGATGAAGGCCATGTGGGAGTTCTGCCGCTCGTTGCCGCCCTCCAGCACGAACCCGTACTGGTCGATGTCGCCGTCGTCGTCGGTGTCCCTGGTCAGCTCGTCCGCGGTGTCCACGAACTCGTCCCAGGTCGCGGGCGGTTCCTCGATGCCCGCCTCCTCGAACATGGCGGGGTTGTAGAACAGCGCGTAGGACAGCCCGTAGAGCGGCACCGACGTCGGCGTCTGGCCCTCGGCGCCGCCGGTGGCGAAGCTGGTGCCGACGAAGCGCCCCTCGCCGCCCACCGCCTCCAGGTCCGCGCCCTCGTAGGGCACGAAGGCACCGGTCTCCTGGAGGCTGGCCGCCCAGGTGTTGCCGATGTTGAGCACGTCGGGGCCGTCGCCGCTGCTGACCGCGGTGAGGATGCGGTTGTACAGCTCGCTCCAGGGGATGACCTCCAGCTCGACCTCCACTCCGGTCTCCTCGGTGAAGCGGTCCAGTACGGGCTGGAGGACCTCCCGGTCCTCCTCCACGCTCGCTCCCTGGTTGCTGGCCCAGTAGGTCAGCGTCTGGTCCCCGGAATCCTCGCCGGAACCGCAGCCGGTCAGCGCGGCGGCCAGTACCAGCGCCGTCGAGGCGGACAGGAGTGCTGTGGGGGGTGTCTTCACGGCCGTCTCCGTTTCTGTAGGCCATGTGAGCCCGTCGTCAGCGTCGGCGGTGACGGAGCGGGCGGGTCGGACGCGCCCGTCGGCCCGTGGGCGGGGCGTCGAGAACCGTGGGCCACGCCTGTCGCTCCGCGTGACCCGATGATCAGGTAAACCGGTTTACCTCGGCAGTGTAGGCGAGATCACAGAAAGGCAGGAGGGGCAGTTGTGGAACCGTTACAAGCCGTGCACCGGCCGTCCGGACGACTTCCTCGGGCGGAGTTCGCCGACCAGCACGGTCGACGGCGGCGGCTCCTGGCCCTTGAGCGTGTCCAGCAGGATGCGGGCCCCGACACTGCCCATCGCGCGGTGCCTGTTGCGCACGGTCGTCAGCGGCGGCGTGACGAACGAGGCCAGGGGGATGTCGTCGAACCCGGCCACCGCCATGTCGTCGGGGACGGTCAGGCCCGCCTCCCCCAGCACGGAGTAGCCGCCTATGGCCATGAGGTCGCTGCCGTAGAAGACGGCTGTGGGGCGCTCGGCGGCGGGCATGGCGAGGATGCGCTCCGTGGCCCGGGCCCCGCCCTCGATGGTGTAGCCGCCGTGCTCCTCCACGGGTCCCGGCTCAAGCCCGAACTCGCGCACGGCCTCCTCCCAGTGGCGTCGGCGCTGGTGCGCGTGCAGCATGTGGGGGTCGCCCTGGACGTGGGCGATGCGCTCGTGCCCCGCCTCGACGAAGCAGCGGACCAGGCCGCGGATGGCCTCCCCGGAGTCGTTGGTGACGGTGGGGAAGTCGGAGGAGCCCTCGGGCGCGCCCACCACCACGGCGGGCGCGCCCAGGCGGCGCAGCATCGCGGGACGGCCGTCGTCCGTCCGCAGGTCGGTGACCAGGAAGCCGTCCACGAAGTGGTCGTTGAACAGCCGCTCGTAGGTGGCGGCCTCGGTCCGCTCGTCGGGCACGAAGCGGATGACGGTGGCGTGCTCCTCGCCGGAGAGCACCGACTCGATACCGGACAGGAACGAGGGGAAGAACGCGTCGAAGTCGAGTATCTCGGGGGAGCGGCGCACGATCAGGCCGATGGTGCCCAGCGACTTGCCGTTGAGCGCGCGTGCTGCGTAACTCGGGCTCCACCCGAGTTCGACCGCCGCCTGGCGGATGCGTTCCCGGGTGCTGGCGCTGGTGCCGGTACCGGTGTTCAACGCCCGGGACACGGCGCCCTTGCTCACGCCCGCCCGGCGGGCGACGTCGCTGATCGTGGGGCGCCTGCGACCCGTGTTCCCGGTTGCCATGGTGAAGATGGTAGTCCGCCGGGCCTAGGGACCCCCGCCGAAAGCGCCTGGTGCCGCGGCCGTCGAGCGTGCCGGTGCCGGGGCGTGTCCCGCAGTGCGGCGCGGACCCGCGACCGCGTCGAACCCCCGGGTCCGCCCGGCACACGGCCTCCCCTGGCAGAAGGCCTCCGGGGAGCCGCGAGAGGCCGTCCGTACTAGGGTGTGCCGGTATGGACTGGACCCGGCGGCTCGGCTCCGTCAAGCGGTGGACCCGTGCCGGGGCCCGCGCCCCCCACAAACCCCTCCTGCTGCTGTACGCGCTCGCGCACCACCAGCGGAACGGCAACGCGCCCATCGTCTACAGCGAGGCCGAGGACCGGCTCGCGCGACTCCTGCGGGAGTTCGGCCCGGTGAAACCCACCAACCCCGGCTACCCCTTCCACCACCTGGAGACCGACGGGTTCTGGCGGGTCACAACGGTGGACGGAGAGGGGTCTCCGGGCTCGGGGGTGACCCTGCTGCGGGAGAAGGAGGCGCGGGGCAGGCTGGACCCCGACCTGGACGCGGCCCTGTGTGACGACCCCGGCCTGGCCGCCCGTATCGCCCGCCGTCTGCTCGACGAGAACTTCGCCCCCTCGCTGCACGAGGGCATCATCGCCCTCACCGGACTCCGCGTGGGCCAGGGGCCGGTCCCCGCGCCGGGGGAGGGCGGCGTCCGCGACCCCCGGTTCCGGGAGGCCGTGCTGACCGCCTACGAGCACCGGTGCGCGTTCTGCGGCTACGAGGGGCGGTTGGACGGCGTGTCGGTCGGCCTGGAGGCCGCCCACATCCGCTGGTGGTCGTACGACGGCCCAAACGACCTGGACAACGGCCTGTGCCTGTGCCCGACGCACCACCTGCTGTTCGACCGCGGCGTCCTCGGCCTCACCGGAGAGCTCACCGTCGCGGTGTCCCCGCGCTTCGAGGCCCGCACCCCCGCGGCCGAGACGTTCGTGCTCTCCCTCGCCGGACGCGACCTCGTCCGTCCGGTTCCGGGCGGCCCCGCCGTCGAGCCCGCCCATGTCGTCTGGCACTCCGAGCAGGTCTTCCGCGCCGCGGCCTGAGGGCCGCCGCCCCCGACGGTGCGTCCCGCC